>JALYXG010000126.1 GCA_030947205.1 Chloroflexota bacterium | reverse complement strand
CACTCTCCCCGCGCACCTGATCCCAGTCTACGACGCCCGCGACCCCTTCGACATCCACGGAAATATATACACGCATGCTTCTTCCCTTCCCGACGATGGCGGCACCCGACGCGCGCAGTATACTGGGCAGAGGAAGGGGATGCTGCATGGTAGTCGCACAATCTACAACGGGGGCGACACGCTGATGCGTCGGTTGACGACTGCGTTCCTCGCGAGCCTCGGCGTCTGCCTCGTCGCTTCGTTCATCATCGCGATTGTCGCCCACATAAACGGCGGTTCGTGGCTGATCTATCCGCTCGGTGCGCTGGTCGTCGTGCCGATCCCGGTGATGCTCGTTCTCCTCTTTTTCCTGATACGACGCGGCCTCCGCGATGAGGAGGCGGGTAATCCGGTCGGGACGGGCGGAAAGATCGAGGTAGCGGTTGTCGCGGCAGTCGCGCGGTCCTTCCCCGTCCCAGAACGCGCGGAGGCGCTGGCGATCTTGTCCGCCTATGGCGTCGGGCCGGACGAACCGGAACACACGCGCGTCCGCATAGCGATCATCCATCTCAGCGACGGCAACCTCGATCGCCTCCAATACTTCACCGATCAAGCCAAAGAAGGGTATCGCGACGTGCTGGTGTGGGATGCGGAGATCGCCATTCCCGACCGAAAGTAAACTTCTGCACTGTCACACTCATCTGCCGAGAATAATGGACATGGCGTTGAATCAACGTGTCTCAGATACAACAGTAGGGGCGGTTCGCAAACCGTCCCACGACGCATTGTGGAGACCATAATCTCTTGACATGGCCACTTCGATGATTTACGATTTAGCCATAACTAAATTCTCTCTTTGAGGAGCGATGATGCCGGAGTTGGTTCCCTCTCAATCTGAACAGGATTACTTGAAAGCCATCTATCACCTTACGTATGGTGAAGCGAAGGAGCAGACAGGGCCGACCGCAATGGCGGAATGGCTCGGCTTCTCGTGCGCGTCCGCGACAAACATGGTGAAGAAATTAGCGGAGCGCGGTCTCGTCACGCACAGTCCGTATCACGGTGTTGCGCTGACTGCAACGGGCGAAAAGGTGGCACTGGAGGTGTTGCGACACCACCGGCTGCTGGAAACGTATCTGAGCGAGCGGCTCGGTGTGCCGTGGGAGCAGGTGCATGCGGAGGCGGATCGCCTCGAACATGCATTATCCGAAGACCTCGAAGCGCGGCTCGATGCCGCCCTCGGCTACCCAACGACCGACCCGCACGGCGCGCCGATTCCGACCAAGGAGGGCATTATTATTGCGCCGCCGACGCAGCGGCTCTGGCATGTCGCGCCGGGCAGCACGGTAGTCGTCGTGGAAGTGGCCGACGAGGATGCCGCGCTCCTCACCTATGTCGCGAACCTCGGCCTTGTGCCGGGCGCGACGGTGGAGGTGCTAACGAAAGCGCCGTTCGGTGGCCCGCTCCATATCCGCGTCGGGGGTGGCGAATACGCCCTCGGCGAGACAGTGATGCACGCGGTATCGGTCGGTGTCCCAAATCCTCTACCCCCCGCTCCTGTGGGGAAGGGGAGAAATCATGAAGAAGAGGGTACAACCTGATGCAGGATCGCGATCCGCTTTTCACACGCACCCCTGCCTCAGCGACCGCGACGGTAACCGGAACCGGAACCGGAACCGGCGCCACATCCACACAGACGGCGGCATCGGGCACGCTCGTGCTGGAAGGGCGAAGCAAGAAACGGGGGCTGGGGCGCATCCTGCCGTTTCTCGGCCCGGCGTTTATCGCCTGCATCGCCTACATGGACCCCGGCAACTTCGCGACGAATATCGCCGCCGGGGCGCAGTTCGGCTACCTGCTCGTCTGGGTGATCGTCGTCAGCAACCTGATGGCGATGCTGATTCAGTCCCTTTCGGCGAAACTCGGCATCGCGACGGGCTTCAGCCTGCCGGAAATGTGCCGCGCACACTTCCCGCCGCCCGTCGTGATCGGGCTGTGGGTCTTTGCGGAACTGGTCGCCATCGCGACCGATCTGGCCGAATTCCTCGGTGCGGCGCTTGGCTTCAATCTCCTTTTCCATATCCCGCTCCTGCCCGCCGGGCTAATTACGGCTATTGCGACCTTTCTGATCCTCGGTTTGGAGCGGTACGGCTTCCGCCCGATGGAGGCGGTGATCACGGCGATGGTCGGCATTATCGCGCTCTGCTACACCCTCGAGACCGTGCTCGGCAAGCCGGATTTCGGGCAGGTCGGGCGGAGTTTTCTGCCGCCGAAGTTCGACGGCACCGAGAGCGTGCTGCTCGCTGTCGGTATCCTCGGCGCGACGGTGATGCCGCACGTCATCTACCTCCATTCCGCCCTGACGCAGCACCGCATCACGCCGAAGAACGCCAACGAGGCGCGGCGGCTCTTCCGGTTCGAGGTGCTCGATGTCGGCATCGCGATGGGCATCGCGGGCTTTATCAACGTGGCGATGCTGCTGATGGCCGCCGCGACGTTCAATGCGCACGGGTTCACCCACATTGATGCGATCGTGGACGCGCACAAAACGCTCGAACCGATTCTTGGCAGCAGCGCGGGCGTGATCTTCGCGATTTCGCTCGTCTTCTCCGGCCTTTCTTCATCGGCGGTCGGAACGATGAGCGGCCAGATCATCATGCAGGGCTTTTTGCACCGGCATATCCCGATCTGGGTACGGCGGATCGTGACGATGGCGCCCTCGATCCTCGTCATCGCCATCGGCCTCGACGCGACGCGGACGCTGATTATCAGCCAGGTTGTGCTTTCGTTCGGCATTCCGTTCGCGCTCGTGCCGCTCGTGCTCTTCACGCGACGGCGCGATATTATGGGGGCGCTCGTTAACCGCCAGGCGACTACCGCCGCTATCTCGCTCGTCGCCGGCGTGATCATCGCGCTCAATGGCTTCCTCTTGTACCAAACCTTCCTTGGGGGGTAACCGATGTTCTCGCATCTCCTCGTCCCGCTCGATGGCTCCGGGCTGGCGGAAACGACCCTCCCGTATGTCCGCACGCTGGCGCATGGCTCCGGTGACCGCGCGCACGTCACGCTCATCCATCTGATCGAGCGGGGCGCACCCTCATCGGTGCATGGCGCGCGCCACCTGCGGACGGTATCGGAGGCCGAGGGATACCTCAATGAGATTGCCGAGCGATTCCGCGTCGAGGGCATTACCGTTGATACGCATGTGGACACGAATGAGGGCGGCGACACGGCGGGCCGGATCGTGGACCACGCGGCGGAGATGAAGTCGGACCTCGTCGTCCTGTGCGCGCATGGCCGGAGTGGTCTGGGCCGCTGGTTGTTCGGCAGCATCGCGCAGAAGGTGATTGCCGTCGGCATCGCGCCGGTGCTCATGGTCCTGCCGACTGCCGGGACGGAGCCGCGACCCCCCATGCTCAAGCAGATTTTGCTCCCGCTCGACGGCACGCCGGATGCCGAGACCGCTCTGCCGCTCGCGGCGGATTTGGCACGGGCGATGGGCGGCGCGATGCACCTCATCCTCGTCGTGCCGACGGTCGGCTCGCTTTCCGGCGCGATGTCCAGCATCGCCCGCTTCAGCCCGAAGGTGACGGCGGAGCTGTTGGAAAGCGCGGGCAGCGACGCGATTGTTTACCTCGATACGCTCGCGAGCCGCCTGCGCGCGCAAGGCGTCGCGGTCGAAACCAGCATCGCGCGGGACGATCCGGCGACAGCGCTCCTGAATGAAGCGAAGCGCATCCGCGCGGACTTGATCGTCATGGCGACGCATGGCCGCGCCGGGATGGGCGGCGCGTGGGCAGGCAGTGTGAGCAACAAAATCCTCGCCCGCTCCCCCGGTCCCTTCCTGCTCATCCGTGCGCCGGGCACGCCGCAAACGATTGCGTAGGGAACCCTCACTCCCGCCCTGAACAGCAGGTCACGCGCTAGAGCAGTTTGCGTAATTATTGAGACGATGCGATACTGAAGCCATGAAAGCATATTCTGCGGATCTCCGCCAACGCATCATCCAGGCAGTCAATGACGGTGCTTCTCAACCCGTCGTTGCTGACCGCTACAACGTCAGCCTCAA
>JALYXG010000094.1 GCA_030947205.1 Chloroflexota bacterium | reverse complement strand
CGATATCGCCATCACCCTTGCGGAGCGCGTCGGCCCAGGCGGTACGGTACTCGCGACGGACTTTTCCGAGGCGATGATGCGCCCCGGCCCCCGTAAAGCAATCAGGGCGGGCGTCGGAAGCATTGTCCGCTTCATGGCGGCGGATGCGCTCGATCTCCCCTTTCCCGACGACACCTTCGATTGCGTGACGACGGGCTTCGCGATGCGCAATGTGACGGACATCGAACGCGCCTTCCGCGAGATGCGGCGCGTGACGAAGCCGGGCGGTCGCGTCGTCTGCCTCGAAGTCGCGAAACCCGGCTTCCCGCCCGTGCGCTTCCTCCATCAGCGCTACTTCAACTGGGTCGTGCCGCTGCTCGGACGGATCATTACCGGGCACGGCGAAGCGTACCGTTACCTGCCCGAATCCGCACGCAACTTCCCACCGCCGCCCGCCCTCAAAGCGATCATGGAGCGCGCCGGACTGCACGCTGTCCACTTCCGCCGCCTCAGCCTCGGCGCGGTCGCGGTCCATACGGGAACCAAGTGAAATGACCCGACAAGGAGAAAACGATTGAACGCAGAGGACGCTGAGCGCGCAGAGGACGCAGAGAAGAGAGGGAAAGAAAAAAAGAATCCCCTCTGTGTCCTCTGCGCGCTTTGCGTCCTCTGCGTTCAATTCTTTCACTATGAGCATTGAGGTGACAGCACCGGGCAGGGTGCGGGTATGGATGCTGGCGGCGCGGGTGCGGACGTTGCCGGCAGCGGCGGCGCCGGTGGTGGTCGGGACGGGTGCGGCGATTGGGACGGGGCAGTTCCGACTCTTCCCGGCGCTCGCGGCGCTCGTCGGCGCGCTGCTACTGCAAATCGGGGCGAACTTCGCGAATGACCTCTTCGACTTTTTGCGCGGTGCCGATACCGCCGAGCGGGTTGGGCCACTGCGCGTCACGCAGGCTGGGTTGCTGACGCCCCGGCAGGTGCGCGCTGGGATGGGCGCCGTTTTCGGGGCGGCAGCGGTGATCGGCGTCTATTTGATCGTGGTCGGGGGCTGGCCCGTCGCGTTGATCGGGCTGACGGCAATCCTCGCGGCGATTGCCTACACGGGTGGGCCATTCCCGCTCGGTTACCACGGCCTCGGCGAACTCTTCGTCTTCCTTTTCTTTGGCCTCGCGGCAGTCGGCGGGACGTACGAAGTGCAGGCCGGGACGGTGCATCCCGTCGCGTGGTGGGCGGCAGCGCCGATCGGTCTGCTCGCGGTGGCGATCATCGTCGTCAACAACTTGCGGGACATCGCGACCGACCGAGCGGCGGGCAAACGGACGCTTGCGGTGCGCCTCGGCGAACGGTGGACGCGGGCGGAGTACATCGCCCTGCTTGCCATCGCGTATCTCATCCCGCCGCTGATGTGGGTGACGGGCATCGCGGCCTCAGCCTGGGTATTGCTCGCGCTTTTCTCCCTGCCCCTCGCCCCGCCGCTTATCCGCCGCCTGCTGCGAGAGCGTGGCCGCGCCCTGAACGGCGTACTCACGGGCACTGCTCGGCTCGAACTCGTCTATGGACTGCTTTTCGCGCTCGGGCTGGCGCTCGGCGGGTGATGCCCGCCGCACGCGCCGGACGCGGGGCAGGCAGAAAAATGCGACGACCATCCCGCTAATCTGCAATGTCAACCCGCCGAGCGCGAGCATCATCATCGGCCCCGGCCGCAAGCCATGAACTTGGACGGTGGACGGGAAAGCGGGGAAATGCGTCGCCATCTCGGCCACCGTCGCTGGGACCTGACGCAAGTCGAGCAGGATCAGCGCGACGGTCGCCAGCGTACACGGCAACCCGAGCGCGACGGCGACGCGCCGCCGTCTGCCGACAATCAGCAGACTCATCGCCGCCGCCGCGACCGCTGCGACGATGATCGGGATCGCATACCCGCGCTTCAGGAAGGCCCAGACGGTCATGCTGTAGTTGTTGGTGTATGACTCCAACGCTTTGCCGATATACGAGTCGTCCATCGGTCGGTCGCCGAGCGTCACCTCGATGCGGCTGACGTGATGCCAACCGCCGACAAAGAGCGACGCAATAAGGAGCAGCCCGCCGATCGCGCCGATCGCCTGCGCGATGAATGCGGCGCGGATCCGTTTCGGCGAAACGGGTTGCTCACCCGGTGCCGGCGGCAGGGGCGGTAGGTCCTCGATCTGCGGAAACGGAACCATCTCGACCGTCGGGGTGGCCGAATCCGGTGCGGCGATCTCTTTCATTGCTGGATCGGCGCGAGCACCTTGCCCCGTCGCCCGCCAATCAGCGCGATCCCGGAGCCGACAAGGACGCCGCCCGCACCGGCGAGCAAGACGACCATGCCCGTACCCGGCCGCTCGCCGACGATCTTCAGCACATTCGGGCCGAGATTGACGGCGCTCGTGAACGCACTCCCCGTCGTGATCCGCTCGCGGATCAGGCTGCCGAGATTGGCGTAATCGAGGAGCGTCAAAACCAATACCGCGAGTGCCCCGCACGCCGCGAGCAGCAGTAGGAGCCGCCAGCGGTAACTGGCGCTGCTCGCGAACACAGCGGCCTGGGACAGCAGCGCGAGGGCGACAATCGCGATAGCGCGCTTCTCGCGCCGCGAACTCGCCCATCCGACGACCCCGAAATCGTGCAAGTCGCGCTGCACGATCCGGGGTGCGAAGCTGCTAAAACTCGTCTGATTACTGTTGCTACTGCTCCCGCTGTTCGATGGCCCCGGTGGCGGTTGCACGACGGAAACCTCGCGCACAAAGAACCACGGCACGACGAAGAGCGACAGCACGAGCACGACGCTGCCAAGTGTGGCGATCATCGTCCCGGCGCGGATCAGCACGGCGTTCTCTTTGGTCGGCGGTGGGGGCAGGGGATCGAGCCGCGTGAAATCCACCGGCACCATCTGCGGGGCGGGATGCAGCGGTGTCGGCGGCACGGCCTGGACTGCGGTGGCTGTCGGATCGGTTGCGGCATTCATACGCGACCCTCGCGTTCAAACGACGAGATGTTCGTAGACCTGTTCTAATGATATATCACTTCGCACCGTTTCGGGAGAGAGCAAAGTCAAACTGGCGGCGGAGGCGCCGAGCGCGACCGCTTCATCAATCGGGAAACGGTGCATCAGCCCGCAGATGATGCCCGCCGTCATCGCCGCCCCTGCCCCGCTCTCGTCCACGATCTCCGTCTGGATCGCAGGGACGTGGCCGCTCCCCCCGCTCGTCGCATAGACCGCGCCACCGCCGCCGAGCGTCACAACGACGATGTCAATCTCCCACTCCCGGAAGGCGAGCGCCGCCGCCTGCGCCTCCTCCAGCGTCGTGATCGTGCAGCCGAGGATCGCTTCGGCCTCCGCGACATTCGGCGTGAAGAGTGCGGAACCGGGGAGGCTCGGCACGATCCGCCCGATCAGCGGCAGCGAGACGGGTTCGATGCAGACGGGCACCGCCGCGACGCTGCATATTCGCCGCACCGCACGGATCGTCTGAACGGGCAGGTTCGCATCCATCACGACGATCCCGGCGTGGCGCAGGAGCCGCCGCGCCTGCCGCACGACGCGCGGCGTGATCCGACTCACGATGCCCATGTCGTCAATGCCCATCAGCAGATCGCCCTCCGGCGCGAGCAGGCCGAGGTACGCTCCGGTGCGCGCATCGGGCACGCTCAGGACGAGATCGGTCTCCACCCCGGCGTCGCGCGTCCGCTGCACGACCATGCTGCCGAGCATATCGTCCGCGACAGCGGCGATCAGCGTCGTCGGCACATCGAGGCGGGCGAGGTTTTCGGCGATATTGCGCGCGACGCCACCGACGCCTATCGTCAGGACGCCCGCATTGGATGACCCCTCGAAGACGCGGTCGCTCGTCACGCGCCCCTTGATGTCGAACCCCGCCGCGCC
>JALYXG010000089.1 GCA_030947205.1 Chloroflexota bacterium | reverse complement strand
ATTGACAATGGGCGGACAATGCCCTATGATCGCTGTACAGTTGGTAGGACAACTAGACCACTTTGCCGAAGGGAAGCCTGGCGATGCAATTCGTAGCCGTGACCGTGACGCGCTCGTACGAGCACGTCGCGCGGCAGATACAAGAGCAGATCCTGCGCGGCGATCTCGCGCAGGGCCAGAAGCTGCCCACCGAGCGCGCGATGGGCGAGCGTTTCGGCGTCAGTCGCGGCGTCGTGCGGGAAGCGATCAAGGTGCTCAGTACGATGGGAATGGTGGAGTCCCGACAGGGAAGCGGCAGTTACGTCCGCAACAACCCGATTCCCTCGATCTCACGCGCGCTGACGCTGTCAGTGACACCGGAAAAGGAATCCGTCCTCGGTCTCTTTGAGTTTCGGGAAGGGCTGGAAATGATCGCGGCACGGCTCGCGGCGACACACGGTTCCAAAGAAGACCTGCAAACGATCGCGGTCGCACGCGCCGCCAATCAACGAGCGATCGCGGAGGACGACTGGGACGGCTTCAGCGAGACGGATCAGGATCTGCACTGCGCGATCGCGGACGCGGCGGCGAACCCCTATCTCTACGCCGTCTTCAGCGCGATCCGGCAGATGCAGCGGGATATCATGGACCTCCTCGCGCGGCATTCCGGCACGCTTGCCGTCGCGGACCTTCACCATGCACGGATCGTCGCGGCCATCGCGGCACGAGACCCGGATGAAGCAGCCCGCGCGATGCAGGAGCATATGCGCTACTCCGCGACCTCCGCGCGCGCTGTAATGGAAAAGGCGCGAGAACCGGGCAGGCATGAAGGAAATGAGCAGCAGCGATGAGCACCAAATCGGCGTTGCAACCCCAGTCATCGTTGCGAACCGAGCGCGCCCGCCCGTTATCGTCGAACCGCGTCCTCGCGCTTCTGGAGGGGCGATTGTGGGCGTACATCCTTCTCTTTCCGAGCGTGCTCCTCCTGCTCGCGGTGATCGTCTACCCGATCGGTTCGGGCATCGTACTCAGTTTCCGCGAGATGCGGCTCACCCGCGCCGATCTCGGCACGCCCTTCATCGGGTTCCGGCACTACCGCGAACTGCTCGAGGACTCGGTCTTCCGCACCGCCATTAAGAACACCGTGCTCTGGGTCGCCATCGGGGCGAGTAGCCAGTTCATCCTCGGCCTGGTTACCGCGCTCGCCCTGAACCGTCAGGTGCGGGGGAGCGTGGTGATGCGCATCATCATCCTCATCCCGTGGTTCCTCCCCTCGGTCGTGGCGGGGCATATGTGGGCGCTCATGCTCGATGCGCGCCTTGGCGTCATCAACGACCTGCTCGTGCGCGTCGGGCTGCTGGAACACTATCGTGCGTGGTTCGTGGACCCGAAAACCTCGCTGCTGGCGGTGCTGCTCGTCGAACTCTGGCGCAGCTTCCCCTTCTTCACGCTTTTCCTCCTGGCGGGGATACAGGCGATTCCCGACGAGCTTTACGAAGCGGCGGTCACGGACGGCGCGAGCCATATACAGCAGTTCCGCTACATCACCTTGCCGTTGCTCTCCCCGGTGATCGTCGCGACGATCGTCCTCCGCGTGATCGGCCTCGTCAACTCCCCGGATTTGCTCATCGTGCTGACAAATGGCGGGCCGGGCAACGCGACACAAGTGCTCTCCCTCTACGCTTTCCAGACCGCCTACACCGTCTTCAATTTCGGGTACGCGGCGGCGATTTCCGTCATCATGCTCCTGCTGCTCATGGCTTTCACGGTGGTCTATGTGCGTGCCTCGGGCGCAACGAAGGAGTAAGAGCGCAATGTTTCGCTCGCGCCGCCAAGCGAATCGGGTGCTGAACGGGCTCACCTATACGGTGCTGATCGGGGTATCGCTCTTCTCACTCGCCCCGATCCTCTGGGCGGTGCTCACCTCGTTTAAGCGCGAGGAAGACATTATCACGACGCACATCCAATACGTGCCGCAGCACTTCACGCTCGTCAATTACTCGACGCTCTGGCGGCGCTCCGGCTTCGCCCACTTGATCGGGAATAGCGCGATCGTCGCCGTCATGACGGTAACGATCTGTCTCCTACTCGGGTCGTTCGCCGCGTATAGCATCTCCCGCAACCGCTTCGCCGGGCGCAGCCAGTTGCTGCTCTTCTTCCTCGTCTCGCGCATGTTCCCGGTCGTCCTGCTCCTTATCCCGTTCTTCATCATGCTGCGCCGCGTTGGGCTGCTGGACACGCATCTTGGGTTGGCGCTCGCCTATTCATCCTTCCTGCTCCCATTGACAATCTGGATGCTCAAGGGATTCTTCGATGCGATTCCGACCGACCTCGAAGACTCCGCCCGCATCGATGGCTGCACGCGCATCGGCACGCTCTTCCGCATCATTCTCCCCCTCGCGCGACCGGGGTTGGCGGCGACCGCAATTTTTGTAGCCGTCAGTGCGTGGAACGAGTTTCTCCTCGCGTTGATGCTCACGACCAGTCAAGGCTCGCGCACATGGCCGGTCGGGCTGCAACTGCTGGTGGGCGAGTTCCAGCTTCCGTGGGGGCAGCTCTGCGCCGGGGGTGTCATCAGTATCGTCCCGATCATCATCTTCTTCAGTCTGATCCAGAAATCGCTTATTCGTGGACTGACGGCGGGAGCGGTCAAGGGATAACGCAACCGGGGAAGCGGAAGCACGCCGCGCGTGCGTGCTTCCGGGCCGTGGAGAAAGGAGGTCGCCGGGGTTGCGCATACGTTCAAAAAGGGGACTCTGCGAAAAGATGGATACCGATGGGATGACTTGGAAGGGATTACTGCGATGAATGAGACACCGAAACGCCTGAGCCGCCGCGACTTCCTCGCGGCGGCAACCGCCGCGACCGGGGCCGCCATCCTTGCCGCTTGCGGTGGGAGTAGCGCGACCGAAACCCCGAAGGCCGCCGCAACAGTCGCAGGGGTAGCAGCCACGACAGCCCCGTTGGCAACAGCGGGGGGCGCGGCGGCGACCACCGCCCCGGCACCGGCAGCGAGTGCCGCCGGGGGTGCGAGTGCGACGACGACCACGAACACCGCCGCCGGAGGGAAAGCGCCGACCGGCGCGATCAACTACTGGCACCACTTCACGAGTGACACCGAGATGAAGGGGCTTGAACGGATCACGACGACCTTCAAAACGCAGTATCCCGGCGTGACGGTCACACAGGAGAACATCCCGAACGCGAGTTACATGCAGAAATTCACCGCCGCAGTGCAGGCGAAAAGTCTGCCGGACACGGTGATGGTCTCTGCGGAGCGGGTAAACGACATGGTCGCGATGAACGGGCTGAAAGACCTCACGGAGCGCATCAACAACTCGACCCTCAAGAAAGATTTGCCGGACAATCGCTGGACAGCGGCGACCGTCAACGGCAAGACTTACGGTGTCCCTGCGTTCATGTTCGTCAACTGGATGTACTACCGCGCGGACTGGTTCAAGGAGGCGGGCATTACCGCGCCACCGAAGACGTGGGCGGAGTTCCAGGATATCGCGGTCAAGCTGACCGACCCTGCCAAGAACCGCTTCGGCTTCGGGCTGCGCGGCGGCGATGGCGGGGAGGGTTGGGTAGAGATGATGCTGCGCGCTTTCGGTTCCCCCATCGTGGATGACAAGGGGAAACCGGCGATGGATGTCGCGAAAGCGACCGAGGGCCTGAAATACTACACCGAGCTCTTCACCAAATACAAGGTCGCGCCACCGAGCGCACCGAACGACAGCTACGCGCAGGTCATGACCGCCTTCAAGACGGGGCAAACGGGTATGGTTCTCCACCACACCGGCTCGCTCAAAGAGGTCAGGGATGCGCTCGGCGACAAATTCATGACCGCTCCCTATCCGGCCGGCCCCGCCGCCCACATCGCCGATGTGACGCCACTCTATAATGGCCTCAGCCAGACGATCAAAGACGACCGTGGGGACGCGGGGTGGGCATGGATCACGCAGTGGACGACGCCCGATGCAGAGATCGCGTTGCTTGAAGAGACGGGATACTTTCCCGCTTCGATCGCTGCCGCGAACGATTCACGCGTGACGGGCAACCCACTCTATAAAGCCGCGACGGACACGCTGACGTTCGGCACCCTGCCACCGCAATTCAACGGCGGTTCGGGCTGGTTGAAGCAGTCGGTCCTCCCGACCTTCCAGAAGGTTTTGCTCGGGCAGGCAACCCCGGCGCAGGGCGTCGATCAGATGAACGCGGACTTGAAGAAGGCGACCAGCTAACGTACATTCCCGCGCCGCTCCCTCCTCGCATCTCCGCACAAAAGGCGAGGATACAGAGGGGGAGCGGGTCTGTGCTCCGATGAGCATCCGTTTTCATGGCGCATCGCCGCATCGCGCGATCAATGGCGGACATACTGAGCGAGGGCGTGAGAAGGGAGGACGGATCTGATGAAAATTACGGCGGTCGAAACGGAAGTGATCGAGTCGCAGGGGCCGGTCTACCGCTGGCGGCAGGGTTTGCCGGGCGGTGACGGCATGCGCGTGAGCACGAAACTGACGATCAAGACCGACGCGGGCGTCGATGGCATCGCCTATAGCCCGCGCGGCGCAATCACCGTCGACCTCGTCGAGCGCCGATTGCGTGACATCCTCATCGGCGCGGACCCGCTGATGAAGGAGGAGCTCTGGCACCGCGTCTGGGAGATCGACCGGATCGAGGAGTTCCCGATCTACTTTCTCGGTGTCGCGGACATTGCCCTCTGGGATATCACCGCAAAGGTAGCGGGCCTGCCACTCTACAAGGTCGTCGGTGGCTACCGCGACCGTATCCCCGCCTACGCGAGCACGGTTACCTTCGGGAGCATCGAAGAATTCCTGGAGGTCGCCGATCAGTGCCTTGAGGCAGGGTTCCGGGCGATCAAGCTCCACGCATGGGGCGACGCGCGGCGTGACGCACGCCTCGGTGAGGCGCTCCGGGCGCATGTCGGCGACGATATTGACCTGATGTACGACGGCTCGGCGGGCTTCGATTTCGTGGACGCCCTGTATCTCGGTAAGGCGCTCGAGGCGGTCGGTTTCCTCTGGTATGAAGAACCGATGCGTGAGTTCTCTATCGGCGCCTACCGCCGCCTCGCGACGGACTTGACGATCCCCCTGCTTTCCGGCGAAACGTCGGACGGCGCGCACTACAACATCGCGGACTTCATCACCTTCGGTGCGGCGGACATGGTCCGCACGAGCACGGGCCTGCGGGGCGGCGTAACGGGCGCGTTGCGGATCGCACATCTCGCGGAGGCGCACCACATGCGCGCCGAAGTCCACGGTGGCGGCCTACCCAACCTCCATGTCTGCTGCGCCATCCCGAACACGACCTACTACGAATCCCTCGTCTACACGAACCCGATCGTTGTCGAAGCGGGTATCGGCTCAGATGGCTGCATCGCACCGCCCAATGCCCCCGGCATCGGCTGGGAGACAGAGAAGGCGAGCGACATGTAACGGGTAAGGGCCTGTGCGGGCGGCGTCAATGCTCCATCCGTCGCAAAAACCGCGCCGTCTTGACAGCGCCGCCATCGCGGGTACGCTTGCCGCCGGGGGAACGCGTCACCGCTGGCTGCGCGATGGGGGAAGAAACGGATGCTTGGCATTTTGGCCGCGACGATGGCCTCGCTCGGCTGGGGTACGGACGCGGTGCTGGCGCGGCAAGGGCTGCGGCAGATTCCGCCCGCGCTCGGCACCTGTCTCTCACTCTGCGCGGGCCTCGTCGCCTGCCTGATCCTTCTCTTCGCCATTGATCCGGGCGGCCTGGCGCACTATCCGCGCGCTGGGTTCGCGTGGTTCGCGATGGTCGGTGTGATCAACTTCCTCATCGGGCGGCAATGCAACTACAACGCGACGAAGCGGCTCGGTGCGACACGAGCCGTCTCGATTTTCGCCTGTTCGCCGCTGATCTCGATCCTGCTCGCGGTGCTTTTCACGGGCGAAACGATCCACGCGCTGCAACTGGTCGGCGTCGCGCTGATCGTCGGGGGTGTCGTGCTGGTGGTGACGAGTTGAGCGTCGCGCGGTCGTCGGAGCGGATCGGCTACCTGATCGCCTTCGCCGCCGCCGTCGCATACGGCACGAACGCCGTGCTCACCCGGCGGGGACTGGCGCACTACGGCTCGCCGCTGCGCGCCATCGTCGTCGCGCTGACGACGGGTGTGCTCGTCCTCGCACCGTTGGCCGTCCGGGCCTATCGGACGCAGGGCGATGGGTGGCGACCCGAGCGGCGCGCCCTGCTCTTCATCATCTTCTCCGGCCTTGCGGCGATCCTCGGCTACTGCTCGAATGTCCTTGCACTCTCCGTGCTGCCGGTGGTCGTCGTCGCGCCGATCAGTTCCACCTATCCGCTCGTCACCGTTTTCCTCGTCCGCATCTTTCTGCGCGGTCACGAAGAAGTGAATCTCCGCACGGCGCTCGGCGCGGTCTGCGTCGTGGCGGGCGTGATATTGGTGACGGTCTTTCGGTAATCAAGTGGTAGCGTAGGCTTCAGCCTGCGTTTCTGTTTTGTCAGTATTGCGGCGAGAACGTGCCGCGCTCCGCGGTGATCTGTGGGTAGCGTTCAGCCGACACGACGCCGGAAGGGATGATCGCTTCGAGCGTGATCTGAAATCGGATGTCGTCCCCGAAGTCGAAGATGTAAAGAAACCGCTGGCCCATCGCGAGCGGGAGGTGTTCCAGACGATACCGGGCGGCGTTTCTGCTATCACTCAGCGGGCTTCCGTACTCGGTGAGGCTGTCCCAGGCTTTACCGCTGAGGTAAAAGGCATAGAGATGGTCGTCGCCCAGGTCGAAGGCAAACTGCATCATCCGGTGCAGATCGTGCAGTGTCTGATCACCGCGAAGCTCGATCCGCCGCCAGACCGATTTTTTCCATGCCAGCTTGACCTGAAAGCGGTAGAGGGTCGTTGGGCCGGTCGGCGAGGCGGGCGCGAGCGGTTCGTCCATCTCCTCGTTCTCGCCCCATCCCTCACCGGGCGGGGGGAAACGCACCTCCACCGTCCATTTGTCGCGGCCCGTGCCGACGTGCGCCCGATGGATCAGCGGATCATCGGGCAGGAACGGCCCGGTCAATATCGGCTCGTAGTGAGTGAGGAATTGATTGAGCGCCCCGAGCGCCGACGCCAGCGCCGCAGCCTCCTGATCGGTGAGATCGCGGGTTTCGCCCCCTGCCATGACCCGAAAAAATGACGGAGCGAGACGACGACCGGCATAGGCGATCCCGCGCTCCCTGAGCCAGTCCAGGTAGGTCGGATCGCACTCCACGGCGGGATCGAAGAAGACGACCATGCTTTCTCCGACTGCGAGTGGCCCATCTTCCTCATCCTCGTCCTCGGTCTCGTCTGCGCTCGCGTCCTCGGCGAGGCTGATGCGTACCATCTCGCGGAGCATGTCGGTGGGCATGTCATCAACCGGCGCGCCTGATTGCCGCAGTTGCGCGATTGCCTCGTCAACCTCCGCGTCCTCCACGCCCACCTGCGCGCCGGTCTCCATCGCGGCACGGACATCATCGAGGGAATAGTAGAATGCGACACCGATCACCATCCCGGCGCCACCGAGGATGCAGGCGTAGAGCGTTTCCACGCCCGGTTCCGGACCATGCTCGCCGAGGGTGAGGGCAATCGCCGGGTGGTCCGGCATGTATCGCCAGGGGGCGCGCCGTGCGTACCCATTGGCGGCCTTGTAGAGCGGCGGGAGCAGCGCGGGCGCGATCTCCCACGCGAACGGTTCGGGCGGCGCGCCATCCGGTCGCGCACCCATGTATTTGGCGAGCGCGGTATATGCCTCCTCAAAAGCGGGCGAATACGCGTCGTATTCGACGGGAATGCCGAGCGGCGCGAAGAGGGCGAGCGCAGCCTCCGCCACATCCGCGTCATTGACTGTGATGCGGTCGGGTAGGCCGAGGTGCGGGAGAAGCGGCGCCTCACGTCGCTTGCGTCGTTTGCCGCCCTCCTCCAGGAGCGTGAGTTCGTCGGACCTGCTCGGAGCGATGGGAGCGATCATTGTTTCCACAAGCGCATCCACCGCCTCACGGACACCGTTATCCGCGCTCTCCGACGGGCTGATGATCCGTGTGCCGAAGACGAATCCGCTCTCGGCGTCGAGCCACAGGGCGATCTGCGGCTGGATCGTCTGGTTGCCTTCGCGAATGTAGATATTGAGTGGCCGCTTGCCGCCCGTGATCACCAGTCCGGTGCGACGCGGCAGCGTTGCAAGGCGGGCGCGCGCGATGTTGGTCGGCTCTGACGCGTTCGACATTGCTGCATTCCCCTTTCGCCATTGGCCGACTGTATCGAGACATTCCATCGTCGTCAGTATATCGCGCGGTTTGCGCCGCGCACCACGCCGCCCTATGATAAATCCTAGCGGGCGAAGTAGCGGAACGGAAAGGGAATCAGGCATGGTGGCGACGGCAACGGAGACGTATCAACACATCCTCGTCGCGACGGACGGGCCGGTGGCGACGATCACGATGAATCGCCCGGAGCGGCGCAATGCCCTTTCGCTCGCGCACATGGAAGAGTTGATCCACTGCTTCAAGGCGGTCGGGCAGAACGCCACGGCGGCGGTCGTCATCCTGCGCGGCAACGGACCGGCATTCTGCGCCGGGCACGATCTCGGTGAAATAGTCGGGGTTGGACAGGAACCGGGTGCGTACCGGCACATCTTCGCCGTCTGCTGCGAGTTGATGGAGACGATCCAGTCCATCCCGCAGCCGGTGATCGCGCAGATACACGGCATCGCCACGGCCGCCGGGTGCCAGTTGGTCGCGACGTGCGATCTCGCCGTCGCCGCCGAGGAGGCGCGCTTCGCCACACCGGGCGTCAAGATCGGCCTCTTCTGCTCGACGCCGATGGTCGCCCTGAGCCGCGCGGTGAGCCGGAAAAAGGCGATGGAAATGCTGCTGACGGGCGACCTGATTCCCGCGCGTGAGGCGCTCGTCGCCGGGCTGGTGAATAGCGTCGTTCCCGCCGCCGAACTGGCAAGCGCGACGCACGCCCTCGCCGCGAAGATCGCGGCGGCGAGCCAACTGGTCGTTGGCATCGGCAAGCAGGCATTCTATCGCCAGTTGGAGATGCCGCAGCATCAGGCGTACGACTACGCGATGGAAGTGATGTCCTTCAACGCCACCTTCGCCGACGCGCAGGAAGGCATGTGCGCCTTCCTCGAAAAGCGGCAACCGCAATGGAA
>JALYXG010000672.1 GCA_030947205.1 Chloroflexota bacterium | reverse complement strand
GGGCAGGAAGAGTCCACGAGCATCCGCAGGGCGTCGTCCGCGTGCTCCGCGACGACAGCCGCCGCCGCGAAGGTATGGCCGCCGCCGCCGAGTGTTTTGGCGATCAGGTCCACCGGCGCGTTGCCGGAGGCGCGGAGGATAACGCGGGTGCGTTTATCGGGAAACTCCAGCAGCGCCGCGCCGATCTCCGCGCCCTCGACCGTCGCAGCGTGGTCGGCGAAGCCGGGGGCGTCCTCGACCGCGAGGCCGTACCGCTTGAACTGGTCGCGCGTTACGATCATCACAGCGAGGTGGCCGTTGCAGGTCAGTTGGATGCCCTGCAATGCCTCGCCGAGCAGGCGAATCTTCGCGACGGATGTATTCTCGTACATCCCCGCGTAGAGTTGCCGTTCGTCCGCACCGTGCTCGGTGAGGTCTGCGACGATACGGTGCGCCTCAGCATTCGTGTTCGGGAAGCGGAACGATGCCGTGTCCGTGACGATACCGAGGTAGAGCCAGCCCGCCTCTTCCGGCGTCACGCCGCGCGCGAGGAGCAGGATCAGTTGATACGCGAGCACCGCCGCCGCCGTCGCCTGCGGATCAATGACCGCGATGTCCACGTCAATCGCCGCATGCGGATGATGGTCGAGGCAGATCACCGTGCATTGCTTCGCCGCGTGCCGCGCGGCGATCGTCGCTCCCGGCGCACCGACGCGATCCCAGCCCGAACTCGTGTCAAGCACAACCACGACATCCGCCTCCGGCAGCGGATCGTCCGGGCCATAGACCGTCGCCCGCGCTTCCGTGTCTATGTACTTGTACCGTTCGGGCACCGCATACCCGAGCGCGATCGTCGCCGGGATGCCGATGCGCGTGAGCGCCGAGGCGAGCGCGAGCGCCGAACCGAGTCCGTCCGGGTCCGCGCCGAGATGGGTCGTGATGAGGACGGCGGTTGCCTCGCGCAGGCGTGCCGCTGCTCGCCGCAACGCGGCACGGCGCGGCAAACCGATCGGCACCGTGGAGCGGGCAGTCATGCGTTCCTTCCCTTGCGGTGGCAAGCCCTGGCAATCACTGTCGTCGTGAGCATTCATGCCCCTCCTAACGCAACTGGCATGCCAGAAACGCCGGGTGGATGACAAACGACCGTGGCCCAAGTATACCATGCCGTTGAGAAGGACTGAGGACTGAGGACTGAGTGGGCAGTGAGTAGTAGACAGTGGGCGGTGATTCGCGTCCCTCAGTCCTCAGTCCTTCCGTCATGTCGTGCGGGGCGTGTCCGCTTGGGGGATCGGGCTGGTGGCGATGTAGGCGACGGCGAGGGCGAGGACCACGGCGGCGCAGAGAAAGGTCGCGCGCGCGCCGTAGCCGGCGGCGATCAGGCCACCGGCGAGGCCGCCGAGGGGAATATTGCACCAGGCGATCATACGCATGGCGGCGGAGGCGCGACCGAGCAGGTGGTCGGGGATCACCGTTTGTCGCAGCGAAATCATGGGGATGTTGAGCATTGTCACCGCCACGCCCCACAGCACACCCACCCCGGTCATCAGGTACAGGTTGCCCGTGAGCGCAAAGGCGAGCGGGACCAGCGGCTGGAAGACCGTCGCGAGAAATATCTGTCGCCCCAGGGGCAGCTTTCGCGCGATCTTGCCGACAAAGAGCGAGGCGAAGAACTGGCCGATGGCGACGCTGGCGAGGAAGAGGCCCGTTTCGGCGGCGCCGAAGTGCAATTCGACCTTTGCACGGTAGACGAGCACGGCGGTGATGGCGCTCGTCGCGAGGTTGCCGACGGCGGTGGCGACCGCGAGGGCGCGGATCAGCCGGTGCCCCCAGACGAAACGAACGCCCTCGCCCATTCGCTGCCAGAAGGTCCCTTCTTCGTGTCCCACGGCGGGCGCACTGAATGGCCGCTTGATCGTGGCGAGCGAGATGAAGGAAACGACATACGAGACGCTGTCAATCACCAGCGTCCCCGCCGCCGTGAAGAACGCGACGAGCACGCCTGCCAGCGGCTGACCGGAGAGTTCGGCGGCGCTGCGGGTCATCTCCAGTTTGCCGTTCGCGTCCGGCAATTGCCGTTTCTCAACGAGGTTCGGCAGGCAGGCGGTATAGCCGACATCGAAGAAGATGGTGAAGAAGCGCATCAGCGCGGCGACGACGAACAACTGCACGAGCGTCAGGTCGCCCATGAAATAGGCAACCGGGATGCTGACGACGATCAGGCCGCGCGCCGCGTCGCAGACGAGCATGATCGCGCGACGATTCCAGCGATCCGCGATCACCCCGGCGGGCAAGGCGAAGAGCAGATACGGCAGGAAGCTGATCGCGCTGAGCGCGCCGACCGTGACGGCGGAGCGGCTGATGTCGAGCGCCAGCCAGGGCAGGGAAAACTGCGTGACCTGCGTGCCGAAAACGCTCAGGCTCTGCCCGCCCCAGAGCGTGACAAAGGCGCGGTTCCGCATGAGTGAATCCGTGACGGGCGCCTGCTCCGGCACGGTATGTGTCGGCTCGCCCTGTTCTTTCTGCATTATCGCCGGTGCGTCTGCTCCCATACGCTACTCCCTTTGCGTGTCCCCGCACGCTGCTTGTTGTAGCCTTCGTCACCGGGAAAAAGGAGCGACTCGTGGTCGGTCGGTCTGACAGTTTCTTCATTCTCGCACATCACTTGGCAGGAGCACAAAAGTGTATGGGAAGTAGGCAGCGGGCAGCAGGCAGTGACGCATGCCATGTGCCGCATACAACGCGCTATTGCCGCCCGCTGCCTGCTGCCTGCTGCCTGCTTGGTTGGCATGTCGGGCACCAATGCGTGCTGCGACCGGCGAGGCGC
>JALYXG010000073.1 GCA_030947205.1 Chloroflexota bacterium | reverse complement strand
GTGACGGGTCGCCCGGCGACTTGCGACTCGAATAAGGCATAGACGAGGGCAACATCGCGCCGCGCCACCGCGCCGTTCACTTCCGGCTGCGCGCCGGTGCGGATGCACTCCGCGAGTTCGTAGTATTCCAACGCGAGAATCTTGCGATCCGTAACCGGGAAGTCGAAGTTGTACGTCCACGGGCGCTCGCCGCCGAACAGCCGCGCCGCGACGGGGCTGAGGCGGTAACTCGGCGCGTAGTCGAGCACCCGCTGATCCATGATGTCCGTGTCGTCGTCCAAAATCAGGCGGACGGGGCGGCCGTTGCGGTCGCCGGGCGAGACAATCGAGCCTTTGGTGCCGTAGATCGTCCGGTTCCGGTAGGGGAGGCCGTGGCCGGCGTGATGGTCAATCCAATGGGCGTGCGCGCCGTTTTTGAAGTTAATCATGCCAAAAATGGCGTCTTCACCGGTCGCCTCGAAGGAGTCGGGGAAGTTCTTGCCCCACTTCTCGTAGAATCCGCCGGGGCCGCCCGTGCTCCGCTTGTAGCGCATCTTTTCGTACAAGCGCGTCTGCCCGAAGGCGCTTTCGGCGTCGCCGAAATAGTACTGGAGGATGTCGGTATTGTGGACCCCCGCGTCGAGCGTGATTGTGCCCGTCATCTTCTGGTGCCGCCACGGCGTGATAATCATGGTGTCGCGCCCGCCGATGCCCGCTTCGAGGATGAACTGTGGGTCGCCGATTGCGCCGTCGTCAATCAATGCCTTGATCAGCCGGTTGATCGGGTCGCGCCGGAAATTCTCGGCGACGGAAAGAATCTTGCCCGACCGCTCCGCCGCTTCGATGATCTTGTTGCAGCCGCGAATGGTGATGGCGAGCGGTTTTTCGCACATCGTGTGCAGGCCGAGATCGAGAAGCAGCGTCGCCGCGATGTGGTGCGACCCGGTATCGGTCGGGCAGTCCGCGCCGTCCAACTCGACTTCCTTGACCATCTGCGCGGCATCGGTGAAGACTTGCGGGCGCACCCCCAAGTGTTCCAGCGCCTCGTCCGCGAGGTCTTCGGCGTTCTGCCGGTTGAGGTCGCAGACAGCGACGAGGTCCGCATTGCGGAACTCCGTGCGCGCCAGTTCCGTGAACCCGGTGAGGTGCCGCCGCCCCATCCCGCCACAGCCGACAATCGCCAGTCGCACCCGATCCGCCATAATGCCCTCTTTCAGTAGTCAGTAGATAGTAGGCAGTAGTCAGTAGTCAGTAGTCAGTGGAACCAGACCCATTCTGACTACTGACTACTGCCTACTGACTCAGAGTTTCAACCCGCTGAGCAAGCCGCGCACAAACCACCGCTGCAGACCAAGAAAGAAGAGGACGACAGGTGCGGCGGCCATGATATAGGCGGCGGATTGCGCCCCGTAACTCGTGAACTGCCCGGTCTCGATGGTGCTTTGCGCGAACTGTTGGACCATCCCGATGCCGAGGGTGAACTTGCGCTGATCGTCAATCATCGTGAGCGTGAAGAGATATTCACCCCACACGCGGATGAACTCGAAGATTGCCACGACGACCATCGCGCCCGAGACCATCGGCACCATGATGTGCCGGAAGCTCTGGAAACGGTTGCACCCGTCAATCTTCGCCGCGTCCTCGAACTCGCTGGGAATGCCGAGAAACGCCTGTCGCATGATGAATGTCGGCACCGCCAGCCCGGCAGAGAAGGCGAGGATGAGGCCGTAGAGTGAATTGCGCAGTCCGAGCGAATTCATCACCTCGTATTGCGCCGTCAGGGTCACCGTGCGCGGGACGAAAATGAGCAGCAGCATCGAGTAGAAAATCAGATCGCGCCCGCGAAAGCGGACGCGGGCAAAGCCGTAGCCCGCCAGTGTGGCAAGCGTGGTCTGAAGAATCACCGCGCCGACGGTGACGATGATGCTATTGCGGTAAAGGAGCGAGAAGTTGCGCAGTCGCAGCAGGGCGAACCGGTAGTTCGCCAGCGTCGGCCTGAGTGTGATGAGACTCGGCGTGGCCTGATACAGGTCGGTCCGGTTCTTGAATGAGGAGGAAATCGTCCAGACGACCGGCAGCAGGAAGATGACAAGCCAGCCGATGAGCAGCGCCCGCACGATCACCCTACGGCCGATGAAGCCGAGGGAAAGATGCCGCCGAGCGGGGGGCGCCGCACGGCGCTCGTCGCGTGCGACGCGGGAGGTAGTCGCCATCAGGCCGTCCTTTCCGAACGCAGGAGGCGGAAGATCAGCAATGAGATGACCATCGAGATAACTGCGACGGTGAGGTTGATCGCGCTGGCGTAGCCCCAACGGAGGTCACCCTGGAGGAAGGCAATTTCGTATCCGTACCGCCCGACGAGTCTGCCGGCGGAAAACGGCCCCGCGTCTGTCACCCCAAAGAAGACGAGCGACTCCTCGACGGTGCCGAGGACGCCGGCCGACAGCACGAAGACGATCACGAAACTCGGGCGCATGAGCGGGATCGTGATCGAGAAGAGTCGCCGCCACCACCCCGCGCCATCGAGTGCGGCCGCCTCATACAGATCGGTGTTGATATTGTACAACCCGACGAGCAGGAGCAGGATGTTCGACCCGAGCGCCCTCCATACCGCGATCACCGCCAGCACCGGCACCGTCCACGTCGCATCGCGGATGAAGTCCGGCGTGTGCGGGATGCGCAGCACGCTTCGCAGGAAGATGTCCAGGTAGCCGAAGTCGTGGCTCAGCAGTTGCTTCCACACCAGCACTGCCACCGCGATCGGGAGCACCACCGGCAGGTAAACGAGCGCGCGGTAGACACTCGCCTCGCGACTACTGCGGATTTCGGTGATGAGCACGGCGGTGATGAAGGCGAAGACGAAGTTCAGGACAAGGAAGATGCCGAAGTACTCCAATGATCGGCGGAGCGCTTCCCAGAAGACGCGATCATGTACCATCTCCACCCAGTTGCCGAACCCCACGAACGGAGCGTAGCCGGGTATGAGGTACCGGTAGTCGGTGAATGCCATCGTGATGGCGCGGAGGAGTGGATAGGCATTGAATACGACGAAAAAGAGCACCGCCGGGCCAACGAAGATCAGCCCTGCCAATGTCTCGCCGCGCCGCTCGTTCCGTAGCCCCCGTAAGGCACGAAGCCAGTTCGCCCCGTGGCCTCCCTCCTGCTCCTCGGCGCGGGCCGTTGTTGTCTCGCGTGCCATCACATCCCTCCGCCAGTAGCCAGTAGCCAGTAGTCAGTAGTCAGTGGGTTCTGATCCCGTTCTGGCTACTGACTACTGGCTACTGACTACTGCGTCAAGCCTTCTGCTTCGCCAATTCGTCGTTGACACCTTTGCGGATGGCGGCTGAGGCGTCCTTTGCCGACGAGAACTCGCCCTTGAAGTAGCGGTCGAAGATCGGCGGCAGCACGAGTTGTACGGTGTTGTAGCCGTTAGTCTGTGCGGCGGTATTGACGCGGCTATTCGGCAAGATGCTCAGGATGTCGAGCATCTCGCTGATCTCTTTGTTCGGCTTGATGAGTTTATCAATCATGCTCTGGTACGGTGGCATCCCGGAGACGCCGAGAGTCATCTTCCACCACGCTTCGGCGGCAGGGCCGTCCGGCCCGTAGACGGTGGCCGCCCAGTCCATCGCGCCCTGCGGGTTGGGCGCATTGTTGAAGACGCAGAAGGAGTCAATATGCACCCAGGTGCGCGGCTTCTGCGTGGCGTTCGCCTGCGGCGGGATGCCACCTTTAACCTTATCCGGCCCATAGACCGCCCGTCCCAGTCGCACCCATGAATGCGACCCGAGTGACATGGCGAACTTGCCCTTCTGCCACAGGTTGATCGCGTCGTCCTGGGTATCGAAGCGAGCGAGGCCGGCATCCATCCACTTCTTGAAGTACTCCATCGTGGCGATCCACTCAGGGCTTTCGAGCCGGAAAACGCCTTGCTCATCGGAGTAATCGTCCAGCATCGTCGCGAACGTCACGCCGATGGTGCGCCAAAGGTCGCGCGCGATGGACATCGGGACGACCTGATCCTTTTCCGTCGCCTTCTTGACCTTCGGCAACATCTGGTCCACCTCGTCCCAAGTCTTGGGCATAGTGGAGTAGCCGGCCGCCTCGATATAGTCCTGCCGCCAGCCGATAAGATGGGGATGCAGACGCATCGGCAGATAGAACCGCTTGCCGTCAATCTGCTCGGCATCGGCGATGCGCGGCGAGATGTATGCATCCTTTATGTTCGCCAGCCACGGCACCTTGCTGCTCTTGACGAGGTCGTCCAATGGCGCAGCGATGCCCGCCTTCATCTCCTTGTACTTGTCGAAATACGGGATGTATCCCTCGCCGCTCCAGCGCAGGCTCTTGTCCTTGATTTGCGGCAGCACCTTCGCTTCCCATTGACCGGCGACGGCGTCTTCCAGTTCCACCCCCGGCACATTCTTGGTGCTTGTGTTGTAGAGGTTCGTACCGTCGAGCAACCCCGCGTCGGTGACGCCCTTGTCCACGAGGATGAAGAACTTGCCGCCACTGACCGGGGCTGCCCCCGCCGCCGGAGCGGTTGTCGCTGCGGCCCCGCCGGGCGCCGACGTCGCGGCGGGTGGGGCAGTATTGCCGGTGCCGCCACCACCCACTGCGGGCGCTTGCGGAGCGCTACTTCCGCCGCAAGCGGCGAGCACAGCAGCGGCGCTCGCTCCGGTCGCGAGGCGCAACATTTGACGGCGATTGACCGGGTGCTGAGACGACATCGTGCTCCCCCTCCTTGCTGACCGGCAAAAAACCGGTGCAGCGAACGCCTTGAACATTTCACGTCCGATTGTCGAGAACCGCGTTTGATATATGGACTCTACATGCGCATTATGCACGTTGTCAATCCCATTGCATCTATCTTGTTCACCTTGACAATGGCAATTGGCAGGGCTACCATGCGAATAATGAACGGTGTTTTCTCATAGTGGTCATCGTTTCGGAATTTGTCGCGGTTCATTGTTGATCGTTGTCACTAACTTAGCCGCCATCGGTGAGAGGTCGCTCTGTGGCATCCACCTACACGAAGCAGGATTCGGAACTCATCCTCAGTACGCTCGACAAGGGCCTGCATGTGCTCGAAGTCCTGGCCAGCGTTGATTCCGCCGATGGCCTGAGTCTGACGGAATTGAGCCGCACGCTCGGCATGCACCGGACAACGCTTTTACGCGTGCTGACGACTTTGCAGTCCCGTGGCTACGTCAGTCGCGACCGCGTGACGGACCGTTTCCGCCTGGGGATGCGCGTGCTTTCGCTCGCCTCCACCGTGCTTCGTGGCCTCGATCTGCGGCAGGTCGCCCGGCCGACATTGGAGCGGTTGTGCGCCGAAACGCAGGAACTTGTGCTACTGACCGTGCTCGATTATGGCGCGGTTGTGACGGTCGAATGTTTGGAAGGGAATCAGACGATCGCGCTCCGCACGGAACTCGGCGCACGGCGGCCCGCGTACTGCACGGCATCCGGCAAGGCGTTGCTTGCGCACATGACGGATGCGGAAGTGGATGAGATCCTCGTTACCGGCATGCCGCCCGTCACGCCCCGGACGATCACGTCCGCCGATCTGATGCGCCACCATCTCGCCGAGGTGCGTGCGCGTGGCTTCGCGTGGGACGATGAAGAGCGGTTAGAGGGCGTGCGTTGCGTCGCGTCGGCCGTCTTCGATCTCGAAGGGCACGCGCGCGGCGCAATCAGCATCGCCGCGCCATCACTGCGCACCTCGTGGGAGCGGATGGGGCAACTCGGTGTCGCGGTCTGCGAGGCCGCGCAGGAGATTTCGCGCGGCCTCGGTTTCGCGGAGGCTCTTTCCGAACGTGCGGAGCCGGTTCCTGCGCGTGCGGCGACATCGCGCAGGAACCGGCGCGACGATCAGGCGATCCGCACCGCGATCCCCGCCAAATCCGGCGTCGCGGCGGGGTAGCGCTCCATTACGAGCGGGTCGTGGCCCGGAATAATGTGTGTGGGCGAATCGGCGAGAGCGCGTACCGTATCGAATGCATCGTACATCTCCGGCAAGACATGGACGAGACTGAACGGGCGGTCCTCGTCAATATTCGCGTAGAAGTGCGTCGCGTCCGAGGCGAGGACAACAAAGCCCCGCGCGGTCGGCACGCGGACGACCTGCAACCCCGCCGCATGACCGCCAACGCGATGGACGGTGATCCCAGGCACGATCTCCGCCGTGTCGCGGACGTATCGGACGCGGCGCGCGAAATTCTCCCGCACCAGAAACAGTACGTCCTCCGGCTCCACAAGGGCGGGGAAGACGCCCCGGCCTGCGTGCCGCCCCGTCCAGAAGGCCATTTCAGATTCCTGCACATGGAAGGTCGCCGCCGGGAAGCCGTTGAGGTTGCCGACATGATCGTAGTGGAGATGCGTCAGGATGACGTGCTGCACCCGCGCCGCGTCAATGCCGATCAGTTGCAACCCCTCCATTGGCGTGCGGAGATGCGTGCGCTGGCGGCGGGTGGCAACTTCCGCCGTGAAACCCGCGTCCACGACGACGGTGTGTCCCGGGGAGACGGCCGCCCAGACGAAGTAGTCCATCGGCATCGGGCCGTCGTGCGGGTCGCCGCCGTAGAAGTTCTCGCCGCGCCGCGCCGCGCGCGTCGCATACTTCACTGCGAAGATGTCATAGATCGGCGGTTCGGTCATTCATTCCTCAAATGGGTGGCAGCGGGCTTTAGCC
>JALYXG010000055.1 GCA_030947205.1 Chloroflexota bacterium | reverse complement strand
AACGACAAGATCTTCGACGAGCCGGTCTACAACTACACGCGCGATTTCCCCTACATCTGGGAGGAGATCCCCATCCCGATCACCTATCAGGCGGACCGCGGCGCGGCGGAACGGATCCTGCTCGACTGCGCCACGCAACACACGGTGCAGATCAGGGAGATGGGCGAGGAGGCGCTCAGCGTCATGCAGCGACGCTACGGGATGCGGATCGAGGACTTCACGCCGAAGGTCTTCTACCGGATCACCGACAACTGGCTGGAACTGACGGTGCGCTTCATGGTGCGCGACCACGGCATCCGCGACGTGAAGGACGCGATGAGTCGCGACATCCTCTCCGCCTTCGATGCGGCGGGCATCGGCATCGCGTCGGCCACCTACGACATCGTCGGCTTCCCGGCGGTGCGATTGCCGGACCGATCCCGTTCGGGCGATGACCACGGCGCGTGATCCGCCGCCTATTCCCCGGACCAGGATATCCCGCTCGATGATGAAGCATAGGTAGCACAGGCGATGCATAGGGACAAGGCATTGGTGGTGGGTCCGGTGCGGCGATCTCATCGTTGCATACTGGTATGCATATTGCGGCTATGAAACCGTAAGGGTTCTTGCGTGGCTGTCCGGGGTGGACGCCGCGCCTCCCGAGGGAAGAGGACTGAGGGACGGGGATAATCGATGGCGGAGAAGAACCAGCGTAAGCCGGCCGCACGACAAGCCGATGCTATGGAGCCAGCGGGCGATGCACCTGCCGACACGGAGAAGCACGGAACGTCGCCGAAGGATGATGCTGCATCGCGCGAAAGCAATATCGGCGATGCAACCGTCGGAGAGCGCCGTCGCGGGGCCGATGTTCCCCACGATGAGCGGAACTAACCTTCCGCCCTCTCAGACGCTTGCCCAGGGACGACGCACCAAAGCCACAAGAACGGAGCAACGCCATGCCGTTTGACCAGTACCACGAACCTGCCAATGAGTTATCCGAGGAGACGCGGACCTTCGCCCGGATGATCCTCTCGATGATCGAGGAAGCGCAGGCGATTGACTGGTACGAGCAGCGCATGTCCGTGGAGAAGAATGCCGCAGCGAAGGCGATCATGGCGAATGCGCAGGAGGAGGAGTTCAAGCACTTCGGCATGGACCTGGAGTGGCTTCTGCGGCGCACCCCCAAGTGGAAGGCGGTGCTGCAGAAGATTCTCTTTCAACAGGGCGACATCGTGCAACTCGGCAAGCAGGGTGAGCACGCAGAAGAGCAGGGGTAAGGATTGCACGGCGACGCGCTGCGACAGGCCATCGCCCGTCGCGCGCCATCGTGGCACTGATAACGCGGCGAAGGATCCTGGTCGCGCGGGTCCGTCAGAGGAATGCCCAATAACGCAGCCCGATCATGCTTCAGGCCGAAAGAACCTGCCCCCTCTTTCGGACAATGCATACGCCATGACGGGACCATCTGTCTCCTTGACAGCAGGAGTATGCTGGAAGCATGTGATCCTGATAAGAACCCGGCCAGAACGAAAAATCCTGTTCGGGTACTTCCTCTGCGCACCCATCGCGGCAAGACCGATGTCGTCCAAGCAGCCATGACAAGAGATACTCCCGGAGGAGGGCACCTTGGCTCACGCGACTCGTCACCCTCGCCGGGCACATCGGTGGCCCCGCCGCTCCCTCTCGGTTCTTCAGCAGCTCATCTTCGTCGGGGGCGCTGTCTGTTTGATTCTCAGTAGTTGCGGCGGTTCCCCCTCGGCGCTCGATCCCCACGGGCCGGGCGCGGGGAAGATCGCCACGCTCTGGTGGATCCTCTTCGCTGTTGCCGCCGTCGTCTTCGTGATCGTCATGGGATCATTGTTCTACGCGCTCTTCCACCGGCGCAGAGCGGATGCCTCGCGCCCCGTCAACGCCAATGCCCTCGTGCTCGTCCTCGGGATCATCGTCCCGGCGATCATCCTCATGGTGATCCTCGTCTTCGCGATCAACACGGAGTCCGCCCTCTCCTCCGCGTCCACGTCCGCCAATCTCACCGTCGAGGTCGTCGGTCATCAGTGGTGGTGGGA
>JALYXG010000051.1 GCA_030947205.1 Chloroflexota bacterium | reverse complement strand
CTGATACTCCTGCAAACCGAGTTCGGGGTTGTCCGCCATCCAGTCGCTGCACCCGATCAGTATCTGCGAGACCTGCTCCACCTCGCGTTGCGCCGCCGCTTTCAGTGCCGCCACATCCGCCATTGCTTACTCCCTTTCGCCGCTATCGCGCGGTTTGCGCGCCACAATCCAGAAGAATGTCGCCGGTTTGCCAAACTCGTCGTCCGTCTCGGCTTGGGCGATTTCGATGGTCAGCCCCGCATCGGTCACGAGCCTTCGGTTCGTTTCGGCATCGAAACCGCTGAAGTACATCGGCGCGCCGAGCCAGTCGGCTTCGATCTCGCCGTCACTCCCGCCGTGACTAAACGATGCGACGAAAAGCCCATTTGGTCGGAGCCACGTCGCAATCTTGCCAAGCATCGCTGCGTGTTCCTCACGCGGGACATGAGTGATCGCGTAGAACGCACAGACTCCGTCAAACGACGCGGGGGCGAAATCCATTTGTGTCATATCGCCGTGCAGGAATGTCGCGGTTGGTACGTTGCGGCGCGCGAGTTCGATCTGACGCGTGGAGAGGTCTACGCCCGTTACGGTGAATCGCTCCGCGAGGCGCTGCGTGATGGGGATACCAGCGCCGCAGCCGAGTTCGAGCACCGCCGCGCCGTCCGGCAAAGCGTTGAGAACGATCTCCATGTACCCGCCACGTTCCGCGACACGCACGCCCATTGCCCACGTAAGGTACCGCTCGGCGATGGCATCGTAGCCGTGCGCGACAATCGCCTTCGGATCGTTAGCGGGAATGTTCACATGCGCTCCCAGCCTTCGAGCCGGGCGATTGCCTCACGGACATTCGCAGGCACGGGTCGCTTGGCCTGCTGTGCCGGATCGAAATTGACGAAAACGGCTGTCGCGCGGAAATACGGATCGGGGTTGCCCTGCTTCCACATCTCGAAGGCGAAGGTCAGGCTCGTCGTGCCAATCGCCGTGCAGCGGACGCCGATCTCCACCAGGTCATCGAGGCGAAATGAGCGGAGATAGTCGAGTTCGATATGGACCGTCGCGACATCGAAAACGTTTGCGTCCGCGAGGTCGTAGATGTGTAGCCCAACGCCCGTGCGGAAGTACTCGGTCTGCGCGATGTCCATGTACGAGAGATAGCGCCCGTTGTAGACGATCCGCTGACCGTCAATCTCGTCGTAGCGGACGCGGAGTGTGTGAACGAAGTGGAAATCGTCGCGTGCCATACTCGCAATCGCCCTTTCGCGCCCGAGTCGCTGCTATCCGGGCGACCAGTGTAGCAGAAGGGGGTACAATAACAGCAAGCAGTTCGGCTACGGAGGAATGACATGGAATCGGTAGTGATCGTCGCGGCGAAGCGGACCGCGATTGGCGCATTCGGCAAGGCATTCAAGGACGTTCCGATCGCAACCATCGGCGCGACGCCGCTACGCGCTGCGATGGCGGAGATCGGCATCGCGCCCGGCGATGTGGACGACGTCATTATCGGTTGCGTCGGCCAGATTGGGCAGGACGCCTACATCGCGCGGGCGGTCGCCCTCGGCGCGGGGCTGCCGATCGAGGTCCCGGCGTACACCGTCAACCGGCTCTGCGGCTCCGGCGCGCAAGCAATTGGCAGTGCGACGCAGGCGATCCTTGCGGGTGATGCGCGGATCGTCGTGGCGGGCGGTGTTGAGAAGATGAGCGGCTACCCCCTCCTGGCGGATGTCCGCTGGGGCACGCGGCTCGGCGATACTGCGTTGAAAGATTCCCTGACGCAGGCGCTTTCCGACCCCTTCTCTTGCCGTCACATGGGCACGACGGCGGAGAATATCGCCCGGCGTGATGGCGTGAGCCGCGCCGATCAGGACGCCTTTAGCGTCCTCAGCCAGCAGCGGACGGCGTCGGCGGTCGAGGCGGGCGGCTTCGACGAGCAGATCATCCCCGTCACGGCGCCCGGCCCGAAACGGACGACCATCGAGGTGACGCGCGACGAGCATCCGCGCCCCGACACGACGGTAGAAACACTGGGGCGACTCCCGGCTGTCTTTGAGAAGGATGGCAGCGTTACCGCCGGGAATGCGGCGGGCATCAACGACGCGGGCAGCGCGACGGTGATGATGGCCGCCTCGGAGGCGCAGGCGCGCGGGATCACGCCGCTTGCCCGCGTCGTCGGCTGGGCGGTCGTCGGCGTCGAACCGGAGTACATGGGCATCGGCCCGGTGCCCGCCGTCCGCAAGGTGCTGGCGAAGACCGACCTGACGCTGGACGACATCGCACTCTTTGAACTCAACGAGGCGTTCGCCGCGCAATCGCTCGCCTGCATTCGCGAACTCGGGCTGGACATGGACAAGGTGAATGTCAACGGCGGCGCAATCGCTCTCGGCCACCCAATCGGCGCGACGGGCAACATTCTCGCCGTCAAACTGATCCACGAATTGCGGCGGCGCGGCGAGCGGTACGGCATCGTCACCGCCTGTATCGGTGGCGGGCAGGGAATCGCGGTTGTCTTCGAGAATCCCGCCGCGTAAGGCGGCACGAACATTCGGAACATGGCGCCGGTTGGCTGTCATTGTGAAAGGATTCATCACTGTGGGCATCGAGTATCACAAGCATGTTTTTGACAATGGCCTGCGCGTGTACATCACGCCGATGGACGCCGCGACCTCCGTGACTGTCGTGATCGGCGTCGGCGTCGGGGCGCGGTGGGAAGCGCCGGAGGTAAACGGCGTCGCGCACTTTGCCGAGCACATGTTTTTCAAGGGAACGGAGCGCCGCCCGACGACGCGCGATATTTCCAGCCTGATTGACGGCCTCGGCGGACAATTCAACGCCTTCACCTCCGAGGAGATGACCGCCTACTACACCCGCCTTGCGCCGGAGCACTACAAGATTGGCCTCGATGTACTTTCGGACATGCTCTTCCATTCCAAGTTCGAGCCGGACGAGATTGAGCGCGAGAAAGGGACGATCATCCAGGAAATCCGCATGTACGAGGATCAGCCGATGGCCCTCGCTCCCCGGACCTTCCAGGAGATGATGTATCCGAATCACCCGCTCGGTCGGCCCGTCCTCGGTACGGATGAGACGATTCAGGCGATGACCCGGAAAACCTTCACTGATTACATGGAGATGGCATACCACACTGGTAGCATGGTCGTCTCCATCGCCGGCAAGGTAGATGAGGACGACGCACTCGATGCGGTGCGACAGTGGATGGCGCAGTTGCCCGGCGGCACCGCGCCGAAGCCAGTCCCCGCGATTAATGTGCAGCCGAGTGCGCGCGTGCAGTTGTACACCAAAGATACCGGGCAGGCGCATCTCTGCCTCGGCGTGCCGAGCCTGCCAATCGGCCACCCGGACGAAGCGGCGCTGAACGTTTTGAGCACCGTGCTCGGCGGCACGATGTCGTCGCGACTCTTCATCGAGGTGCGTGAGAAGCAGGGCCTCTGCTACTACGTTGGTTCCTCGCCGGACCCGTACACGGACACGGGGTTGTACGTCGCGCGCGGCGGTATGGACCTTAACCGCATTGACCAGGCACTTATTTCGATCCGCAAGGAGATGCTCGGCATGGCCGCCGAACCGATCTCGCTCGAAGAACTGAGCATGGGTAAGGAAGGGCTGAAGGGCCGTATCCTGCTCGCGATGGAAGGCTCGGCGGGCGTCGCGATGGATGTCATTCGGCAGGAACTGCTGCGGGGCCGCGTGCGGACGCCGGACGAGCGGCGCGCCGAGGTGGACGTCGTCACACAGGAAGACGTCTTCCGCGTCGCGAATGACCTCTTCACGCCAGCGCGCATGCACCTCGCGATGTGCGGCCCCTTCGACGATCCGACACACTTCGAATCATTGGTGATGGAAGGCGAGCCGGCAGTGGCGGCGGATTAGGGCGGTCTTCCGTGGTGTTGAGCCGAGGAGGCCAAATGGTAGCGGCGGGCTAAAATCCCGCCGCTACCGGAAAGTGCCGCAGGATCGGCAACGAAACAAACCGATCCTTACGACTTCCGCGCCGTTACGAAATCGGCCATTGCGGCGAGGTAATCGCGCGGCTCACCGACAGGCAGCGTTTCGAGGTACCGCTTCGCGCTATCCACGGCGGCTTGCGCCTCGCCAATCGCGGCGTCGAGCGCGCCGGAGATGCGGACGCGGCCGACGAGCGCGTCAATCGCGGCGTCATCGGTCTTCGTGCCGAGGACGATCTTGCGGATCAGTTCCCGGTCGTCCGCGTCGGCGTGCCGCTCGATGTAGAACATCATCGGCAAGGTCAGCGTCCCCTGGCGGAGGTCGGAACCGGCGGGCTTGCCGATGTCTTCCGAGGATTCGCGCAGATCGAGGACATCGTCCACGATCTGAAAGCCCATACCGATCTGCGTCCCGTAGGCGCGGAGCGACTGCACTGCGTCATCCGGCGCGCCGGACAGGATACCGCCAAACTCGGCGGCGGTCGCGAAGAGCGCCGCTGTCTTGCCGTGGATGCGGCGGTCATACTGCTGCCGGGTTTGGTTCCACTGGCGGGTCTGGAAAATCTCGTCCAGTTCACCGTTGCAGATGTCGCCCAGCGTTTCGGCGAAGAGCGTCATCGCGCGCAGATTGTGCGATTTCGAGACGAGCACGGCGGATTGCGCGAAGAGGTAATCGCCAAGCAGGACGACAATCGTCGTCGGCAGCACGGAATTGAGCGTCGCCGCGCCGCGCCGGAAGAGCGCCTTGTCCACGGTATCGTCGTGGATCAGGCTGGCGATGTGCAGGAGTTCGATCCCGGCGGCAGCAGGCGCGAGGCGAGCGACATCGTAGTCGAACAGACGCGCGGCGGCGAGCAGGACGCGCGGCCGGAGCATCTTACCCTTGGCAGCGATGATGCCGTTGAGCAGGTCGGTCATCACCGGATAATTGACCGCCACGGTCTCGCGGATCGCATCTTCGACGCGTGCGAGATCGCCGTTCGTGATCGGGTCGCTCAACACATCAACATTTTTCGTTGCGGGCATGGGAAGCGTCTCTGCTTTCTACCCTGCTGCGTCGCAGGATGCGGGCGGTTCGACAGCGTACCGCCCTTGTCGGAGATATGGCGGGAATCCCCGGCCACCACCCGAAATGATACTCCGAATACGCACCTCCGTCAAAGCGCGATGCACATCGTTAGGCAATGCTGGTGCCACGGCGTCTGCTGTGCAAAATACGCACCTTCGGGATTGTTTATTTGCAATCCTGGCGGGCAGATGATACCGTACGCCGCGCGGTTCCTGGGCGTTGTGTTGCGCAATTATCTTGGTGTACGAACAGTACGAACAGGGACGAGTATGTAAGAAAGTGAGTGCGCATGCGTCTCCGGGTCGCCTCTACCGCATCATCCATTGGTGACAGTCGCGGCAGCGTCTGCATTGTCGTGGATGTTGTACGGGCGAGTACGACGCTACTCACGCTGTGCGAACGTGGCGCGGGGCCGATCCGTTTCGCGACCGATCTGGACGAGGCGCGACGTGCGGCGCAGACCGGCGATGAGTGGGCGCTGCTGATCGGGGAGCAGGGCGGGATTATCGCTCCCGGTTTCGACCTCGATAACTCGCCGACCGCCGCGACGACCGCCGCCGTCACCGGGCGACGCGTCGTAATGCGCACGAGCAACGGGACGGTCGCGCTGGCCCTGCTTTCCGCCGCGCCGCTCGTTCTTGTTGGCTGCATCCGCAACGGTGCGGCGGTGATCGAGCAGGCGATTGCGGAAGCGACGACCCGAAAATTGGAAGTGCTGATCGTCTGCGCCGGGCAGGAGCATGGGACGGTTTTCGCGCTCGACGACACCCTCGCCGCTGGATTCCTCGTCGCGTGCGCCTGGGAGAAACATGGCCCGTGGGCCTTCCCGGATCAGCAGGACGCCGCACGGACGATGGACGAGTCCGCCCTCGCCGCCCTGACGCTCTACCGTTCCTTTGTCGGCGAGACGACGACACCGGATGCCGAAACCTTCACGCACGCCCTGCTCCAGGGCGCCGGGCCGCGCTTTATCGCGACGACTGGCCGATTGGAGGATGTGCGGTATTGCGCGACACCGAATTGCAGCGCCGTCGTACCGCGCGTCCAGCAAACGCCGGACGGCCCAACCATTGCTGGCGGGCGCCCTGTTTCGTCCCCCCTGCCTGCTGGCGCAGTTGCTCCGATCACGTAGGAGGCTTATCGCTTGGCGTTACGACAACGACACTTCGCTGTGCGCAGCCGACCGTACCGTCGTCCAACGAGCTATCCGTGGCGGATGCTGGCGGCCGCAGGCATGATTGCTGCCGTCGGCTACGGTGCGTATACACTCGTTGGACGGATCGGGGCGGGCGGCGCGGGGCAGTTGGGCACATTCGTCGTCAAGGATGCCTATAGCGGTAATCCGGTCGCGGGCGCGGAAATTACTGTCGTGCCACTCGCCTGTCCGGATGGCATCTGCACGCCGACCGAGACGACCGCGCAGGGCGTCGTCGGTCGGAAGTTCAGCGCGAACGCACACGGCGAGGTGCATGCGCGATTCCTCAGCGAGCGCGTCGCGGTTGTCGCGTCGCAACACGAGTACGACGTGCGGCAAATGGAATTGCCGTGGCCACCCACCGAAGCAGCGACATTCAACCTTCGCCCCACCTGGGTTGCCGGGCACATCACCGCGCTCGGTCAGCCGCTCGCTAATGTAAAGGTGCAGGTCGCGCTGCCGGGTAAAGAGCCGGTGGGTTCCGCGACGACCGATGCTGACGGGCGCTATCGCGTCACGGGCGTACCGGACGGCGCGAGCCTGATCGTGGATGCACCGAATGTCAGCCGCCGACCGCATCCCATCGAACACCGCGCGGCGTTCGATCTGGCGCTCCGCCCGGATGTCGTCACCGGCGTCGCGCGCGATCTGCGGGGGCAGCCCGTCGCCGGTGTGACGGTCGTGGCCGGGAGCGCCGTCGCGCAGACCGAC
>JALYXG010000041.1 GCA_030947205.1 Chloroflexota bacterium | reverse complement strand
TGCCGGTTTCCAGCGTTGCGGACATCCGCAGGAAGTTGTACTCGCTCGTCACGAAGAGCAGCATGTCCTGCGCGAACTTCGACAGGTCGAGCATCACTTGCACTAACGCCTGCACCGCGAGCAGTTCGAACTTGCCGCGCGCGTTCTGTGTGTAGAGGACGTTGTTCTGCACCTTCGCGAAACCGAGCAAATCGCTGGTCAACTGTCGGTCAATCGGCAAATTGACGCCGTACGACGCCGCCGAACCGAGCGGGTTCTGATCCGTAATATGGTACGCGGTCTTCAACAGGGCGAGATCGTCCATCAGCGATTCCGCGAAGGCGCTCGCCCATAAGCCGACAGAGGAAAGCATCGCGCGCTGCATGTGCGTGTAGCCCGGCATCGGCGTCCATTCTTCGCGCTCGGCGAAGGTTGTGAAGGCATCGGCGGCGTCAACGACATTGGCCATCGTCGCGAGGAGTTCGCCCTTGGTGTACAGGCGCGTGTCCACCAGCACCTGATCGTTGCGCGAGCGCGCGGTGTGGATCTTTTTCCCGGCGTCGCCCGTCGTCTCGGTCAGGTAGTTCTCGATCTTCGTGTGGACATCCTCGTCGCCCTCGGCGAGCATGAATGCACCCGCGCCATGTAGTTCGAGGATATGCGCGAGTTCTTTGAGCAGCGCATTCACCTCGTCGCGCGTCAGGATGCCGATGCGGTGCAGCATGATCGCGTGCGCCATCGAACCCCAGACATCGGCGGGCACGAGGCGGTTATCGAGGACGGCATCGTCGCCGATCTCGTATCGCTCGGCGAGCGCGTCGAGTTGCACATCCTTCTGCCAGAGTTTCGGCCCCGCTGTCGCCACTCAGCCCTCCCCTTCCGATGATGTGCCGCTGCGGGTCGCCTTCCAGCGGGCATCGCGCTTGGCGAGCAGTTCGAATGGCAAGGCACGCACCTGCGCCGCCGGGCCGCACCAGCGCTGGTCGAACGAGGACGACTGGATCGAGCGCACCTCCGGGAAGTAAAGCGACGAGGGCGACTGGCGGCTGAGGATCGTCATCGTCCCCTTATACAGTTCGATCTCATACGTCCCATTCACCGGCCCCTGCGACTGCGCGATGAACGCATCAAGGTCCGCTTTCAACGGCGTGAACCATTCGGCTCCGAAGACGAGGCTGGACCACTGCGCGTCCACGATCTTCTTGAACTGAATTTCGTCGCGCGTCAGCGTCAGTTGCTCCAGATCGCGGTGCAACGCGAGGATAATCGCGGCGGCGGGCGCCTCATAGATTTCGCGGCTTTTCAGGTCCATGATGCCGTCCTCGATGATGTCAATCCGGCCGAGGCCATTCGCCCCGCCGACATCGTTGAGGATCGGTACGAGTTCGGCGAGCGGCATCCGCTGCCCGTTGATTGCGACGGGCACGCCCACCTCGAAGGTGAGGGCGAGCGTCGTGGCGACATCGGGCGCGTTGTACGGCGGCGTGTACCAGAGCCAGATGTCGTCCGGCAGTTCCGTTTCGAGCGTGATGCCGCCGGAGGCGATCGAGCGGCACCACATCGTCTTGTCCTCGCCGCCGAGGATCACTTCCTGAATCGGGATGCCGTAATGCTCGCAGAGGGCCATCTCTTCCAGGCGCGTCAGGTTGAGATCGCGCACGGGAATGAGGATGCGCAGATCGGGCGCGAAGAGTTTGAAGGTATTCTGCGCGCGGTACTGATCGTTCCCCTTGCCGCTCGAACCGTCCACGATCGCGTCGCAGCCAAGTTGCGCGGCATACTTCGCGGCGGTCGCGCCAATCAACTGGCGCGTCATGCTCGTCGCGCAGGGGTAGCCGTCGTAGTCCACATTGGCGCGGATCGCCTTCGCCAGCCACTCAGCAAACTCGGCCCGCGCATCGAGAAACCGGAGATCGAGGCCAAGCGCTTCCGCCCGCTCGCGCGCCCGGTGCAGTTCGTCCTCGCCCTGCCCAACATCAACAGTGATCGCGACGATCTCCGCCGCATGGTAATGTTCCCGGAGAAGCACGGCGCAGATCGCGGAATCCAGCCCGCCCGTCCAGCAAAGCACGGCTTTCGTGATCGACTCGACCGGATTCGCCGCCACCTTCGCCAGCGCGGATTGCACATGCTGTGTCGTGTCAAGTACGACGCCCATCATCTCTGCCCCTCCTCGCGCATTGTGCCGAGGGCCCGTGAACAATCAAAAAAACGCCCCATCGTCCTCCGCATCCCGGAGGGACGAGAGCGTCATTGTAGCGCATCCCGTGGTACCACCCCTCGTTGCCGGAGCATCCGCCCCGACCACTCGTATTGGCGCTATTTTGCCGTGGGCGCCACCCTCCCCACCTACTTGCGTTGCCGCTTTCTTCGGTGGGCCGCTCCGAGGCGCGTTCGCCGCTCGCTTGGCCGTTTCCAGGCTCGCACAATTCCCTGGTTCGCTGTCGGCCGCGTGGCGGGTACTCTTCCCCTTCATCGCGGGATATTCAGTTTGATTGTAGAACGTACCACGGCAATCTGCTATCGTCAACAGCGGCATACGCGAATTCGAAGGAGAGCGAACATGGTTGTCATCCTCGGATTGGACGGTTCGGTCTTCTTGCCCAAAGAGATCTGCGGAAATCTCGATGCAAACGCGCTGTTCGAGGTGGAACAGCGGCCCGATGGCGTCATTGAACTCCACCCGTACGGAACCGCCGATCCCGACCAACGCTGGTTCTGGAGCGAGCGGTGGCAGCAAATGGAACGCGAAGCGGACGAAGATTACGCCGCCGAACGATGGAAACGGTTCGATAACGTTGAGGACTTTATCGCGAATCTCGGTGCAGACCTTGAAAGCGATTCCGATCCAGACAATGGAAGTCGTTCAGTAACAGGAGAATACTGAACGCCGACTTGATGCGCGCGGCTTAACCCAGTGGCGCAATCTGTCCGATCTCAAACGCCGCGCGCGTGAAGACCTGGCTGGTATCCACGACGACATTGCCACTCTCGACCACCGCGTGGAAGTAATCGAGCGGGCGGTTTGCCGGGCCGCTCAACCGGATACCGGTCTTGCTATCGAATCGGGCGCCATGGCATGGGCATTC
>JALYXG010000005.1 GCA_030947205.1 Chloroflexota bacterium | reverse complement strand
ACCCGCCCCATGGAGGCGAGGCAGCGGTGGAGGGCATCCTGCCACGGTGGGAGTGCGATGCCGAGATGTGCGGCTGCGCGGTTGATGAGGACGCCGTTGGTGGGTGGCGTGCAGGGGCGGGGAAATTCCGCTGCCGGGATCGGACTGACTTCCGGCGCGAGGCCCGCCATCTGAAAGGTCGCGCACGCCCATTCGTACCACGACGCCGTGCCGGTATTCGTCAGGTGATAGACGCCGGGGAGCGGCTGGCGAGCGAGGGCGAGGAGGCCGCGCGCGAGATCGGTCGCGTAGGTCGGCTGCCCTCGCTGGTCCGCGACAACGCGGAGCGGCATGCCTCGCTCGGCGAGGGCGAGCATCGTGCGGATGAAGTTTCGCCCTTCCTCGGCGTAGACCATAGAAGTCCGCACGATCAGCAGATGCGCGCCCGTTCGCTGCGCCGCGACTTCCCCCGCCCATTTGCTGCGCGCATAGACCGAGAGTGGATTCGGCAGGTCGAACTCGTCGTACGGCTCGTCGCGCCGCCCATCGAAAACGTAATTCGTGCTGATGGCAATGAGCGGGCAGCCGATTGCCGCCGCCGCCGACGCGACATAGCCCGTGCCGAGCGCGTTGACGGTATAGGCGCGCTCCTGCTGCACCTCGCACGCGTCTGTGTCCGTGAAGGCCGCCGCGTGGATGATGCAGTCGGGCGCGAGCGGAACGAGCGTGTTGTGGACCGCGCCCGCGTCCGCAACATCGAGCGCCGCCGACGCGAACGCGATCACCTCGAGATCGCCCGACTCCGCTGCCACCCGTTGCACAGCCCGCCCTACCTGCCCATTCGCCCCCGTCACCGCAATTCGCATAACACCTCTCGGTTCCGATTGTTTCGATTCTCACATATGGAGCAGTTTGCCGACGAGGCGCTGGAGGGGGTTACGATGCCGGATGCGCCGGGCATCTGCCTCGAGTGCGTGGCCCCATTCCGCCTGCCGCATGAATGCCGCTGTCTGCTCGTCGTATGCCGCGCGTAGCCGCGCGAACTCCTCGTGATAGGCGGTCGCGTCGGCGATCACGCGCTCCAGTTCGCGGCGCATGTCCGCGCCGGTGGCATAACTCCGCTTCAGGCGCACGGGCATCTCGGTCGCCGAGATGGATTGATGCGCCAGGGGATCGGCCGCCAGCCACTCCGCCCAGCGCGACTGGAAGCGGTCGTAATTGGCGACATCCGACCGATACCGGCCATCGGAGGCCGATTCGAAGTGGTAGATGACGCTCCCAGCCTCGTACCAGACTGTGCCGCCCTCCGCGCGCATTCGGCAGCAGAAATCCAAGTCCTCGAAGCCATTGATGTATCCCTCATCGAAGCCGCCCGACGCGAGGAACCGCTCGCGCTCGACCATCAAACAGGCACCGGTCACAGCGGGCACCGCGCGGGATTGGCTCGCCGCCCCCTCCGCCGGTTCGCCATAGGCGAGATGGACGGGTTCATCGCGGGCGTTGAAGCCGAGGCCCGCGTGCTGGATGGTGTCGTCCGGGAAAAGCAGCCGCGCGCCGACGACAGCGGGCGCCAGCGGCCCTATCATCGCACCAGCGAGGGCAGTGAGCCAGCCGGGTTGCGGGACGGTGTCGTTGTTGAGAAAAATGAGATAGGCGCCCCGCGCGGCGATAGCCCCCTGGTTGCACGCATGTGCGAAGCCCATGTTCCGCGCGTTGGTGACGACGCGAAATGGCGCGCCGAGCGTCGTGAGGAATGCTGCCGTCCCGTCCGTGCTGCCATTGTCCACGAAAATCACTTCCGTCTCGTCCCAATGATCCGCGACCGCAATCAGGGCACGCGCGCAGATCGTCGTGAAAAGGACGCGGTTGAAGAGCGGGATGATGATGCTGAACCGGGGCACGGGCGATACCGTCATGCAGATACTTCTTCCTTCGTGGCTGCAAAGTCGGCGCGAACCCGTGTGTAGTATCGTCTGACCCGGTTCGTGTCAAGTGCATCGTCACCGCGACTTCTCTGCGGGGTGCGTGACGGAGCGGCACGAAACGTGTAGTGTGTACGTCGGAAGAAACGGCGATGCGGACGCCCAAGGCGGCGCTCCGCCACAACATGAACTGGGATACTGCCATGACTGCTTCCATTCCGCGCATCCTGATCGTTACCGCCGAACCGGTCGGCCCGCTGATGGGCGAGACGGCAATTCGGGCGTGGGAACTCGCTACTGTGCTGGCGCGGGAGTTCCGCACGACGCTCGCTGCGCCCGCGCCCGTCCCGGCGGACGGCCCTGGATTCTTTATCGCTGCCATCCCGCCCGCGAGCGAAGGCTACGCGGCACTGACCGAACTGATCCGTGCGCACGATGTGATCGTCGCCCAGACGCTCCCGCTCCCCGCCCTGCCCGCCGAGGAGATGGCGACGAAGTATCTTGTTGTGGACCTTTGCCGCCCATGGATCGTCGAGCATCTGGAGGCCCATCATGTGCGCGATTCGGCGAGCGAGCAGAGCTGGCTGGCGCGTGACCTGATCGCCATCAATGGTCTGCTCGCAGCGGGCGATTTCTTCATCTGCCCCGCCGAAACGCAACGCGCCTTCTGGCTCGGCGCGCTCGTCCACACGGGGCGGCTGACCGAAACGGTGTACGACCGTGCGCCGGACGGCCGCGCGCTGATTGATGTCGTTCCGTATGGCATCCCTGCCCTGCCGCCGCCAAAGCGGGCGAAGGCGCTGAAGGGTGTCGTGCCGGGCATCGGCCCGAACGACTTTGTCGCGCTCTGGGGCGGCGGGCTGTGGTACGGTCTCGATCCGCTCACGCTCGTTCACGCCACCGCCCGGCTGCGCGACGTGGATTACCCGATCCGCGCCGTTATGCTCGATACGCCGCCACCCGCTACACTCGATAGCACACCTGCCCCCCCATCGCTCCTTGACGCGGTTCGTCGGCGCAGCGACGAACTGGACCTGACAAATACGCACGTCTTCTTCCCGGACGGCCCTGTTGCGTACGTCGAGCGGGCGGACTACCTGCTGGAAGCGGACGCGGGCATCAGCCTCCAGCAACCGTCGCTCGAAGCGCGCTTCGCCTTCCGCACGCCGGTCCTCGACGCGCTCTGGGCGGGGATCGTGCCCGTCGTCAGCGACGGCGACGCGATGGCCGACCTCCTACGCTCCTACGATGCGGGGCGCATCGTGCCGCCGGGGGACGATGCGGCGCTCGCCGTGACGCTGGCGAACCTGATTGACAACCCCTACGAACGGCGGCTGCTCGCCGCGCGCGGGCACGCGCTGGGGCAATCGTTCGCGTGGGAGACGGTCGCGCAGCCGCTCGTTGCGTTCTGCCGCGCGCCAGTCAAGGGGGTGCGCGTACCGGGATTCATCGCCGCCGACTTGCAGGAGCGCGTCAATGAACTGGAGCGCACGCTCTTCCAGACGAGCACCTACGCCGAGCGGTTGGAACGCCAACTCGCCGAGCGGGGTGGTCCGAACCTCGCCGGTACACCTACAGATCGCGGTGGCGGCGCCCGCTTTCGTTTCCGCCGGACGATGAACGACTTCCTGCACGGCCGCAACGACCCTAGCGACGAAACACCGCCGGATTGAGGAGTTCGAGGTTTGATGAAAGGATGATCTCTCCGAACCCCAAACCCAAAATTGACAGGAAGGGCGTGGCGTTCTATACTCCGTCCTCGCGT
>JALYXG010000755.1 GCA_030947205.1 Chloroflexota bacterium | reverse complement strand
TCATCTCCATCGAGGACGGTTTGGCCGAGGATGACTGGGCGAACTGGCAGACGCTCACCGAGCAGTTGGGCGACCGCGTCCAACTCGTCGGCGACGACCTGTTCGTCACGAACACGCAATTTTTGGAGCGCGGCATCCGCGAGAATGCGGGCAACGCGATCCTCGTCAAACTGAACCAGATCGGCACGCTGACCGAAACCTTCGAGGCAGTCGAGCGAGCGCAGCACGCCGGATGGGCGGCGGTGATCTCTCATCGGAGCGGCGAAACGGCGGACACATTCATCGCGGACCTCGTCGTCGCGACCAACGCCGGGCAGATCAAGACGGGCGCGCCCTCCCGCGTAGACCGTGTCGAGAAGTACAACCAACTGCTGCGGATCGAGGAGGAACTGGAAGAATCCGCCCGCTACCTCGGTCGCCGCGCCTTCCCGCACCTGCGCTAAACCGTTAGGGGCGATGGCGAAGCCGACACGGCGCGTCCCGCTCGACGTACCGTTGGGGTTGACGGCCTGTTATCGCCATATTATCGTAACCTCGACAAGTGAAGGCATTGCCGCGGGGGCCTGGGGAGCCGGGCTGAGAGGGTGACCACGATCCGTCACCGACCGTCGAACCTGATCCGGGTCATACCGGCGGAGGGATGCGCACCACATGCACGCACGCGCGGCATGTTCGGAGGAGATCGGGAGCGCACCCGCCGCGCCGGTTCCTCCGATTTTTGTTGCCCGCGCCGTAGGTGACGCGTAGAGAAGGAGGGGTGCCTTTTGCCGTCATCGCACAGTAGCGACGTGAGCCAGACCGACGAGGATGCCGCTGTACAATCGCTCGCGCGGATCGCGGTCTCGAAGCCGCTGATCCACCATATCACGAACCCTGTAGTAGCGAACGATGTCGCGAACGTCACGCTCGCCTTCGGGGCATTACCCGTCATGGCCGACGCGCCGGAGGAAGTGGCGGAGATCACCGGGGTCGCGCAGGCGCTCGTCCTCAATCTCGGCGTCCTTTCCCCCGCGAAGGTCGAGGCGATGTTCCGCGCTGGGCGGATGGCGGCGGCGCGTGGCATCCCGATCGTCCTCGATCCGGTCGGGGCGGGCGCAACGACCTTCCGCACCACGAGCGCGCTGCGCCTGCTCGCGGAACTGCCGATCACCGCCCTGCGCGGCAATCGCGGCGAGATCGGGGCGCTGCTCGGTGCGGGCGAGATGCGCGGCGTCGAGGCAGTCGGGGCGGAGGAGCCGCGTGCCGTCGCGACCGCCGCTGCGGAACGCTTCGGCGTTGTCGTGGCGGTCACAGGCGTCGTTGATGTCGTTGTCGGCGGCGGGCGGGGATACAAGGTGTGGAACGGCGATCCGCTCCTGCCGCGCGTCACGGGAACGGGGTGCATGGCGTCGGCGGCGGTCGGCATTCTCTTGACCGCCGGTGATGATGCCGCGTTGCAGACCGCCCTCGCACTCGGCCTGTATGGGCTGGCCGCCGAACGCGCCGCGACGCCGACGGGCGGCCCAGCGCGACCGGGGCCGGGCACGTTCCGCGCGCGGCTGCTCGATGAGGTCGCCGTCCTGTCGGCCTGTGGCGTCGCCGGTATCCAGATCACACGGCTGTAGTCCTATCCCTGGAAGGGGCAGGCTGGAAAGCCTGCTACCACCAAGAGAATACCTTGGCACACGCGGGGAAAGTGGAAGGAAGAGGAGCCATGAAGACCAAGGATGTCGCGCGTGCGGCGCTGTTCACCGCGCTGGCAGTCGCGCTCTCGCCACTAAGCATTCCTGTTGGGACGACCAAGGTCTTCCCGATCCAGGCATTCATCAATGTCATCTCCGCCGTGCTGATCGGGCCGTGGTACGCAATCCTCGTCGCCTTCGCGACCTCCGTGCTGCGCAACTTCCTCGGCACCGGCACGATCAACGCCTTCGCGGGGAGCATGATCGGCGCGGCGCTTGCCGGGTTCATCTGGCGCGCGACGCGGAATATCTATCTCAGCGCGGGCGGCGAAATTGTCGGCACCGGCGTACTCGCCACGCTGATTACGGTGTACATCGTCTCGCCGAACATCCTCCACAAACACCCCGCGCTCCTGACAATTGGCCTCAGTTTCCTCGGCAGCACCATCCTCGGTTCGGTGATCGCCCTAATCGTCCTCAAGGCGCTCAGCGCGGCGGGGTATGGACCGGCACGACGCGACGGGCGACTCGCGACCGCACGACGATAAGGCAGCTGTAGATGCTCGCCTATCAGCACGCCGGTTTTCGCTACGACGCGCACGGTGGCCCCGAAACAACGACCGAGCGGCAGCGTGCGGCGGTGGAGGATGTGCGCCTGTCTGTGCCAGATGGCGCGTTGCTACTCCTGCTCGGCGAGAGCGGGTCGGGCAAGTCCACCCTCGTGCGGATGGCGAACGGGCTGATCCCGCATTTCCACGACGGGGAGTTCACGGGCACGGTGCGCGTTGATGGGAACGACACGCGCGCGCATCCCGTCCGCGACCTCGCGCGCACCGTCGGCGTCGTCTTCCAGCACCACGAGGCGCAGTTGTTCAACGCGACGGTGGAGCGCGAGTTGGCGTTCGGCCCGCGTCAGCAGGGGTTACCGCGCGACGCCATCACCGCGCGCATCCAAGCGGCGGCGGACCAAACGGGGATCGCGCACCTCCTATCCCGCCCAACGACGCATCTTTCCGGCGGCGAGCGGGCGCGCGTCGCCATCGCGAGCGTCCTGACGATGGAGCCGCCCCTGCTCATCCTCGACGAGCCGTCCGCCGCACTCGATCCGCTGGCCGCCGATGCACTCTGGGTCCTCCTCGCCGCCTTGCACGGGCGCGGCACGACCGTCGCCGTCGCCGAGCACCGCCCCGGCCGTCTGTGGGAATCCGCGACCTCGGTCGCCGCCATGCATAACGGCAGGCTCGACCGGCACGGCACGCCGTCCGAACTCCTCAATGCATCAGTGAGCGCGCTCAACCTGCCGATTCCCGCCGTCGCACGGCTCTGCATGGAGGCCGGTTTGCCGGAGCGACCGCGCACGATACCCGAAGCCGTCGCACTCGTACACGCCGGACGATTCACGCTCCAATCACGACCGGAGACGATCACAACGGCGGGCGAGCCGTTGCTCGTTGCCGAAGCGGTGCGCTACGACCGGGAGGGGCGCGCCGTGCTGGATGCTATTGATCTGCGGCTACATCGCGGCGAGACCATCGCCCTCGTCGGCACGAACGGCGCGGGCAAGACGACGCTGCTCCGCCTGCTCGCCGGGCTGGCGCGCCCGCATGGTGGGCGGATCACCAGCCCCGATGGTACACCCGTGGCGCGACAGCAGATCGGCATGCTGCTCCAGAATGCCGACCATGCGCTCTTCTGCCGCACCGTGCGCGAAGAGGTCGAATACAGCGCCCACACGCTCGCGCGGTACGACGCTGCCTGGATCGCGATGCTGATCGCCCGCTTCGCGCTCGAACCGCTACTGGATCGCGCGCCGCTCGGCCTGAGCGATGGCGAGAAACGACGTGTCGCCCTTGCCGCGATGCTCGCGCACCGACCGCAGATCGTTCTGCTCGATGAGCCGACCGCCGGACAGGATCGCCAACGGCGGGACGCCCTCGCCGCGACGCTGGCGACACTCCGCACGGGCGGCGTCGGCGTCATCCTCGCGACACACGACATGGAATTCGCGGCGGCACACTGCCCGCGCTGGCTCGTGCTGTCCGAAGGTGCGCTGATCGCCGACGCGCCGCCCGCAACGGTGATGGGCGACGCGTCGCTGCTCGCCCGCGCACACCTACGAGCTACACCAATCGCGGCTCTGGCGATGGCACTCAGCGTGCCATATTCGGGCGAAGATGCGCTACTCGTGCCCGCACGGGATCGCGTGCCAGGAAATGCACCGTGAGACTCGACCCGCGCGCGAAGCTTTGCTTGTATCTCACCGGGATCGCCGCCGCGCTGGCCACGAACGCGCCGGTGTTCCTCCTCGCTTTCCTCGTCGTCGCGCTACTTATCGTCGCGGTCGTGCATGGCGTACGCCAGTGGTTGACGGCGCTCCGGCTCCTCGCGCCGATGCTCGTGCTGCTCGGCCTCTTTTCGGCGATCGGTGGCAGCCCAACAGACGCCTTCGCCCCGGTGCTGAAACTCTTGCTACTCGGCACGATTTCGAGTGCGTTTTTCTCCTCGATCACGGTTGACGAACTGGGCGACGCGCTGACGCTGATGCGCGTGCCACCGGGCATCGCCTTCGTGCTCGTCGGCGGGCTGCGCTACGCGCCCGCGATGCGCGAGAGTTGGGCCGCCCTCGGCGATGCGCGGCGGGCACGGGGCGCGGAACTGCCGCGCGGCCTCCGCGCCCTCGCCGAACACGCCCGGATGCTGACGCCCGCTGTCGTTCGCGCCCTCCGAACGGCGGACGCGATGGCCGAAGCAATGGAGTCCCGCGGCTTCGGCACGCCGGGCGCCACGTTCATGGAGACATATTCTTTACGGGCGCTCGACTGGCTCATCATCGTATGCAGTGTCGCCGCATTGGCATTGTATATCGCCTGGGTCGTGTAGTCGCACAACCCAAATCAGGCGGAATGACCATCGCTATTGATGGTATTCATTCAGGCAGGCATCCACCGCCGCAAAGATGTCCGCAACGGACGCCAACCGCGTCTGCTCCTCGACTTGAACCGGATCAAGGACTGTGCAACCCCATCTCCGCAGGGTCGCGGCGGATTCTTGCGCGCGGGGGTGCGCCCAGAGCGGCGTGTTGCAGGCAATCGCCACGACGACTGGCGTACCGCGCCCGATTGCTTCGGCGACGACGGACAGGGCGAGCGTGTCCGCAATCCCCCACACAAGTCTATTCAGGCTATTAAAGCCGCATGGTGCGACGAGGACCAGGCCTTCCGGCGGCCGGGGCAGGATCGCGGCATCAAAGTAACTCTCGACGATCCGGTGACCCGGCAGGCGACCGAGCGCGCCGCGATTGATAACCCGCGCGGCATTCGGCGTCGGGATCGTCAAGACGGTCGGGAAGCGCGCCGCCAGCCCCGTGATCAGGTCGGGCACAACCTCGCCCGCCACCCCCGCACCTGTGACAATCAGATATGCCGTGTTGAGCGCGGCCATCGTGCGACTCCTTCTCCCATTTTTGGTAGCGTAGGCTTCAGCCTGCGTTCTCCGGCAACGAAAAGGCAGGGACACAGACTGAAGCCTACGCTACCGGCGCGAGGAGATCAGGCTTTCGCCCGTCATTACGGCGGGTTGCGGGAGACCGAGAAGGTGCAGGACGGTCGGGGCAATGTCTGCGAGTCTGCCGTGCGGGCGGAGGCGCATCTCCGGCGACAGGCCCGGCCCCGTGAGGAAGCAAGGGACGCGATTCATCGTGTGGGCGGTCATCGGCGTGCCGTCCGGGGCGATCATCTCTTCCGCGTTGCCGTGATCCGCCGTGACGATTGCCGCGCCGCCCGTGCCGTCGAGCGCGTCGAGAATCCGCCCGACGCACGTATCCACCGTCTCAACCGCCGCAACCGCCGCCGCGAGGACGCCCGTGTGCCCGACCATGTCGGCATTCGCGAAGTTGACGAGGACGAACGCGTACCGCCCGCTCGTTACCGCCGTCACGACGGCGTCCGCGACTGCCGCCGCGCTCATCTCCGGTTGGAGATCGTACGTCGCGACCTTCGGCGACGGGATCAGCCGCCGATCTTCGTCGGGGAACGCTTCCTCCCGTCCGCCGTTGAAGAAGAAGGTAACGTGTGGGTACTTCTCCGTCTCCGCCGCGTGGAACTGCGCGAGGCCATGCGCCGCGATCACTTCCGCGAGCGGCTCGACGATGTTCTCCGTCGGGAACGCGACGCCCGCGACGGGCAGGTTCGCCTCGTACTCGGTCATCGTCACGAAGGTGATCTGCGGGCGGGCAGCGCGCGGGAAGCCGCCGAATTGGTCGTCCACCAGCGCGTGGGAAAGTTCGCGGGCGCGGTCGGAGCGGAAGTTGAAGAAGATCGCCACATCGCCGTCCGCGATCGTGCCGACGGGGGCGCCATCTTCTCTCGCCATCACGGTCGGCAGGACGAACTCGTCCGTCACATCCGCCGCGTACGCGCGGGCAATCGCCTCATCGGGCGTGCGCGCCGTCTCGCCCG
>JALYXG010000747.1 GCA_030947205.1 Chloroflexota bacterium | reverse complement strand
AGGCGGAAAGCCTACGTCACCGATTCATACGATGACGGTCATCTCCGGCTGCTCCATACTCAGGAGATGCACAGCGGATGTGCCGCCGAGATGGCTCGTGACAAGCGCGGCGAGGTCGGCACAGGCCGCTCGCACTGCCTGCTCGCCGGTCGGCGACAGGGTTTCGATGCACAGAAACGCGTCGGTCGTCCGCTCGGTCAACTTCGTCCGTTCCGCCTCGCGCCAGTTCCACGCGCGGCAGATGACACCGACATCATCGCGGTAGATCACCTCGCCGGGCTGCGGCGGTTGCGGCTCCGCGCCGCCGAGCGAGATAAATTCCTCGCCGCCAACGGCACGTGTCAGCCGGATATCGCCCCGGATCGCCCGCAGGTCCTCACCGCCGCATGGGAGCAGGCACCGGAGCGAGACCGTATTGTAAAGGTCAACGAGCGGATTGATGCTCCGCAGCGTCCCCGCGACCGCCGCGCGCAGCAGATTCTCGATAGACGACCGCTGCTTCGCGGGCTTGACGCCGAATGCACGGTACGCCTCCCGCCAAGGAGCGACGGCGGGGTGGGTCGCCATATCGGCGTCGCCGATCCTCCGTGCCGCGTCCGCCATCGCCTCCCGCAACAGCGCGGCGCACCGCTCGGCATCCCGCGTATTGTCCACGCCACGCACGACAACGACGCCGATTCGCGCATCGGGAAAGAGCGACCAGAACGACGGCTCGACAGCAAAGCGCGTCGTCACGGGACGATGCTGCTCAGGTCAATGACATCGCCGATGGCGATCTCGCCGTCAAGGAGGATTTCGGCGCGGATGCCACCCCGGTCGGTCATCGCCCGATTGAGGCCGGGCTTGCTGGTCAGTCCCTCGATGTAGCCGCAGGGCGGACAGAACCGCTCGCCGTAGCACTCGATCGCCCCAACACGGAACCGCTTGCCGATCAGTGCATCCAGCCCGATGCCGCGCGTGACGAGGTTGCGACGGCATTCGCTCGGCGCGAGGGCGATACCCGTTTCGCGCTCCATCGCTTCCAGCGCCTCGGCCTCGATTAGCGTCAGGCGGCGGCCCGTCAGTGGCGGTACCGACGAGTAGTAGCCGCGCCCGTCAAAATACCGGTCCCCTTCCAGCCCGCGCCCGGCGACGACCCGCGCCCGTTCCCGCGCGACCATCGGCATGCCCGCCGCCGGGGCAATAAAGATCCCTTCCACGCGCCCGACCGCCACCGCCGCACGCACACGCGTCGCTTCTGTTGCCATCCCGCGTCCCTTCCATATCACACCGCACGATCCACTCGCGTATTGTACAAGACTGTGAGCGTTGAGGAGATTCATTGAACCGCCAAGACGCCAAGGACGCTAAGGGAGACAAAGAGGAAAAGAAAGAGAAATCACAATTCCCTCCTCTTTCTTCTTGGCGTCCTTGGCATCTTGGCGGTTCAAATATCTTCGTTCACCGTTTGGCCGAGGAAATCCGCTGCGGTATGCCAGAGCAGCGTCAGGCCAAAGTAGCCGAGACCGAGGCCGCAGAGTGCGTTGATCCAGCGGAAAACTGCCGGGCGGACGAAGCGCCGCCCCCACGCGATTACGAATGGAGTGCTCGCACACCAGCACAACGCCCCCACAACAAAACCCGCGAAAAGAACGGCGAATCGCCCGGACGACGAACCGCCGGTATCCATCGTGGCGAAGCCCGCACCGATCCCCGTCCAGAAGGCGAGCGCGAATGGGTTGGCGAGCGAGAAGACGATACCCGTCGCGAAATCGCCCCGCCCGGTCTGCCCATGCGCGCGGGGCAAACCGCCGCGCCACGCTTCCTGCAAGGCGCTCCACGCCAGCCGCAAGAGGAAGCACGCCCCGGCGATGCCGAGTACGAGACGCAACGGGCGATGCTGGACCAGAAATGCCGTGCCCGTCAGTGCGAGCGCGGCCCAGATCGCGTCGCCAATCAGCGATCCCAACTGGACGAGCAGGACCGGGCGGAACCCACGTGCGAGTCCTCGCCGCACCGCCTCGGTATTGACCGCGCCGGGGGCCGCGCAATAAGCGATGCCAAGCCCAATTGCGGAGACGAGCAGTGCCGAAGTCCCTGCCATATCTTCCTCCGTTCCACATGAAATAACGTGCCGGTCACGCGATCTTTCCGGTAAGTCCCTTATCACGGCATCGTCGCGCGGCCCGCGTCGCGCTCGGCACAGGGGGCGTTGATCCAGCGGAAGACGGGCGGGCGGACGAATCGCCCATGCGTCTACGTACGCGTATCAATGAAGATCTGCCAGCGTTTTATGCTCTCCAGTCTCAGGATGCCGTGCTGGTACCAAGGATCGTTCTTCGTTCTTTCTCTCACTTCATCTTCATCCTGCGCCTTCACGACCAGGAGTGCGCCGCCTTCCTCGGCCAGAGGCCCCCCGAGCAGAATGAACCCTTCATCGACGAGTCTATCAATGAATGCGGCGTGGTCATCCCAGAAAGGCTGCTCGCGTGTCTCCTTGGAGAAGTCGCGGCGGGGGCCGGCTGCGGAAAGCATCACGAACGTATTCTGCATTTTCCTCCTCCTCGGGGGATGCGTCCTGTCGAGTAGTATGCGGATGGATCGCCCCGGAATAGGCCGCGTTTCCCGACTCTCAGCACTCGGCGCTGCTTATGCCAGTTCTTTCGGGCGCAGCGTCGCGCGGCCCGCGTCGCGCTCGGCGTCAATGAACGAGCCGTGCGGATACGGGTAGGCTGGGTATTCCTCCGGCTTGACATTGTGCTTGCCGACGCGCGTCTCGATGTCGAAGCGGTAGACGCTGGTGAGTGCGATGTCGCTGTCCGGCATCGGCGCGTAATCCACGCCCGCGACGAGCTGCGGCGCGTACTTCGTCATCACGCCTTCCAGTGCCTGTTTCTTCTCCGCCGCGTCGTCCACGACGCGCACCGTGCCATACAGGATGACGCTCGCGTACTCCGTGCTAAAGTCGAATGGCGTCCCGGCGGGCAGGACACGACCGAACTCCGTGACGGTGAAGCAGGCCCGCGCGGCGCCCTGTTCGAGGATTGCCCGCAGTTTGCCGACCTGCGCGGTATGCCAGTAGATATGTGTGCCATCGAACCAGAAGTAGTTGCTGTGCAAGAGCGGCTGCCCTTCGTGGCTGATCGCGAGGTGGCCGAGCGCGCTGATCGCCAGCATCCGATCCATCCATTCCTCGTCCGCCAGCATGCGGTCCTTGCGTCGCACCTGCGTCAACGGTCGCTCCAAGTATCGCTGCATCGCCATGCTCCCTTACTGATTGTATCTAATCACAATCTCCATTGTACCTATTGCTAGCGTATCATGCTTCATAATGTTGTCAAGCGACGGAAAGAGCGGACGAAGTTTGCCCTTACCGAAGAGACGGGAAATAGCTGGGTTTGCGGCGTGCCGTATACTGGGGAGGAGGCGCGAACGTACGGCGGCGGAGGCAGCATGGCAGTGGGGGACAGTCACGATCTCGACCTCGGGGCATTGGAACCGGGGAGCGGTACACCGCTCTAC
>JALYXG010000322.1 GCA_030947205.1 Chloroflexota bacterium | reverse complement strand
GCGGATGCATCGGCGGGCGAAAGGACGCCATTGCTCCACGGCGAGGCGGTCGCGCTCGGCCTGCGCGCCGAGGCGGCGATGGCGGCGATGCTCGACCACTGCGCGGCGGATGTCCCGGCGGCATACGGCGCGCTGCTCGATGCCTTCGGCTTGCCGCGTCGTGCCGCCGATCTCGGCCTGTCGCTCGACATCGAACGCATTCTGCCGTACATCGCGCGCGACAAGAAAACCGTCGGCGGTACAACATCGTGGCTCCTGCCGACTGGCAGCGCGAGCGATGCCCGTGTCACCGCGCGCCGTGATGTGCCGATGGATGCCGTGCGCGCCGCGATAGCAGATGTGCTTTGATATGGATGGCGGCCTGATGAACATTCATAACTCAACGAGGTGATGATTTGGTGGGGCAGGTTTTCTACCTGCCAGGCTCACAGGTTGAAAACCTGTGCCACCCATTACCGGATTGAGTCGTGAATGTTCATCAGGCCGCCACCACTGGGGATAATGGGGGGAAAGATGACCAACACCGTTGCACCGGATGTACTGACCGACATGGTGGATTACTACCGGGCGCGTGCCGCCGAGTACGACGAGTGGTGGTACCGGCAGGGGCGCTACGATCACGGGCCGGAGCAGAACGGGCGCTGGTTCGCGGAAATGGCGGAAGTCTATGCCGCCTTCGACGCGCTGCAGATCGCCGGCGATGTGCTCGAACTCGCGCCCGGCACCGGCATCTGGACGGAGCGGTTGCTGAAGACAGCGGACGCGATCACCGCCGTTGACGCCTCCGAGGAAATGGTGGCGATCAACCGTGCGAAACTCGACAGCGACCGCGTTTCCTATGTCATCGCCGATCTCTTCGCGTGGCAGCCCGACCGGCAGTACGACGCCGTCTGCTTCGGCTTCTGGATTTCGCATGTGCCGGCTGAGCGGTTGGATGGCTTCCTTGCGACGGTCGCGGGCGCGCTCCGGCCCGGGGGCAAGGTCTTTTTCGTGGATGGCCGCCGCGAGCCGACCACGACCGCGAAGAATCACACCTTGCCCGAACAGGGCGCGCAGGTGATGACGCGCAAACTCAACGATGGCCGCGCCTACCAGATCGTCAAGAACTTCTACGCCCCGGATTCCCTTGCCGCCCAATGCGCCCGTGCCGGACTCAATGTGGACGTTCGCGAAACTTCCACCTTCTTCCTCTACGGCGCGGGCACACGGCGATAGGGACAAGTTGAACCACCAAGAACGTCAGGAAAACACTTAACGCAGAAGCGCGCAGAGGTCACAGAGAACACAGAGAGGAATCTTTTATTTCTTCTTTTCTGCGCTCTCTGCGTCCTCTGCGCGCTCCGCGCTCAATCTTTTTCCTTCTTGGCGCGCTAATCTTCAACAGCCATTGCCGCCATTTCCTCAGTCGGGTTCGCTTCCGCCGCGATGAGGGATGCACGCCGTAAAAGGATGAAGGCGGCAAGACCGCCGAGAATATCGAAGCAGCCCGCGAGCGTGAAGGTGAACACGACGCCGAGGCGATCACCGAGCAAGCTGCCGATCCCTTGTCCGACAAGCGTCATGAACGCGACGGTCGTTGCATAGGTCCCGAAGACGCGCCCCCGATACGCGTCCGTGACGCTCGATTGCAGGAGGGTCTGGAGGCCAACAAAAAACCCGACCACCGGCGCACCGGCGAGTCCAATCGCCGCGAGGGCGACAGGGAGCGGCGGCAGACCACCGCGACCGGGGAGATTGGCGAGTGCAATATCGGACAGGCCGAAGAGGAAGCCACTGATTGGGATGAGGATGCCGGGCCGCACCGCCTTCCCGACCCGCCCGATGAACAGGCTGCCGATCAGCCCGCCGATTGCCTGCGCGCTCGCCAGCCAGCCGAAGTCCTGCGGCCCGCCGTGCAGCACCTCCCTAGTGAATGGGACGAGCAGGACAAGAAAAAGCCCTTCGGCGATCATCGCCGTACCCGCAGTCGCGAAGATCGCTGTGATCGTCGGGTCGGCGCGCATCACGCCCATCCCGGCCCGCCACTCGCCCCACACCGCCTTCCACGATGTACCGCGCGACGCGCTGGCCATGTTTCGCGCTCTCGCTGGCAGGACGATCCCGGCGATCAGCAGTCCCGACGCGAGGAATGATGCGCTATCAATCCAAACAACACTCCCCAATCCGAAGAGGCTGAAGATCGCGCCACCAAGCGCGGGCGCGGTCAGGCGCGTCAGGTTCTCACTGAGCGAATTGAGCGAGTTCGCCGCGATCAAATCCGGCTCGCCGACAAGTAGCGGGATAACGGCATTTTTCGCGGGGAGGAAGAACTGCGCGATCATCGCCTGCGTGAAGGCAACGAGATAAACGAGCCAGAGCCAGTGGACCGAATGGACGGTTAGCAGCGCGAGGACGAGGACGGCGCGGAGCAAGTCAGCGGCGATCATCGTTTGCTTGCGGTTCCAGCGGTCCACAAACACACCCGCGACGGAGCCGAGCAGAACGCGCGGCAGGTTCGCCGCCATGAACATCGCCCCCGTCGCCAGCGCGGAGCCGGTCAGATCGAAAATGTAGAAAGGGAGTGCGATCAGCAGCACCCAGTCGCCGAAGACCGAGATCAGTTGCCCAATCCACAGCAGCGCGTAGTTCCGCTGGCGCAAAACCCCAAGCATTATTCCTCTCCATGGGAAGAAGCCGGGGAGAACCGCAAAGACGCAGAGGACGCAAAGATCGCAAAGAGGAGAAGAAAATTATGCATCATTCAAGACTCTCCTTTCCCCCTTTGCGTCCTCTGCGCTCTTTGCGTCTTTGCGGTTCTTCCCGGTTTCTTCCCGGTTCATGTCGTGGAGGGCGGGGATAAAGAACATCGCGATGCCGAGGGAGAGTTCGGCGAGCGTCAGGGCGAGGATCGTGCCTTTCAGGCCGAATGCCTCCACCGCGAAGCCGCCCACGGCCAGCCCGATCGGTTGCGCGACGGACGCGATGGCGGAAAAGGTACTGAAGACGCGCCCGCGCAATGCCTGCGGAATGCGCTCGTGCCGGATCGTCACCAGGAGCGGATTGGTCGGTCCGGAAACGATGCTGCCGAGCGCAAGCGCACCGACGATCAGAGGCAGCGAGGTTGTGAAGAGAAAGACGAGCCATGGCAGCGGTACGACGATGAAGGAGGTGATCCAGAGGGCGCGCCGGGGCAACCGATGGCCGACCACGCCGTAGAGCGTCGCGCCGATCACCTGACCCCCACCCGTCGCCGCGACGAGGATGCCGAGTAGCGCGGCGCTGCCGTATGTTTGCCGTGCGAAGACAGGCAGGACGACGCCGAAGAGCGGGCTGCCGAGCATGTTGCCGATGGCGAGGCCGATGGCGAGCGCGAACAACAAACGATCGCCGCGCAAAAAGCGCAGCCCCGCGATCAGTTCATCGCGGTATTTGCCGCGCGCCGCATCCTTCATGCCGGACGCG
>JALYXG010000721.1 GCA_030947205.1 Chloroflexota bacterium | reverse complement strand
TGGCGGCGGACCGTCTCGATGACGACCGAGCCGTCGAGGCCGGCATTCTGCGCGATACCGCGCATCGGCTCCTCGAGCGCGCGGCGGAGGATGTTGACACCGGTCATGATGTCACCCTTCGCCTCGACGCTATCGAGCGCCTGGACCGCATTGACGAGCGAGACGCCGCCACCGGGGACAATGCCCTCCTCAACCGCCGCACGGGTGGCCGAGAGTGCGTCCTCGACGCGATGCTTCTTCTCCTTCAGTTCGGTCTCCGTCGCCGCGCCGACCTTGATAACCGCGACGCCGCCGGACAGCTTCGCCAGCCGCTCCTGCAGCTTCTCGCGGTCGAAGTCCGAGGTCGTCGTCTCGATCTGCGCGCGGATCTGCTCGATCCGGCCCTTGATCTCGTCGTCCGCGCCGGCGCCGTCCACGATCGTCGTGTCATCCTTGGTGGAAACGACGCGGCGGGCACGACCGAAGTCCGCGACCGTGACGTTTTCGAGCTTGCGGCCCGTCTCCTCGGAGATCACTTCGCCACCGGTGAGGACGGCGATGTCGCGCAGCATTTCCTTGCGGCGATCGCCGAAGCCGGGGGCCTTGACGGCGAGACCGTTGATCGTGCCGCGCAGTTTGTTGACAACGAGCGTCGCCAGCGCCTCACCATCAACGTCTTCCGCGACGATGACAATGTTCTTCGACATCTGAAGAATCTTCTCCAGCGCCGGGAGCATGTCCGAAACGGCGGAGATTTTCTTGTCCGTGATCAGGATGTAGGGGTCCTCGATGACCGCTTCCTGCCGCTCGCTCTGCGAGGTGAGGAAGTAGGGGGAGATGTAACCCCGGTCAATCTGCATGCCCTCGGTGTACTCGGTTTCGAACTCGAGGCCCTTGGACTCCTCGACCGTGATGACGCCGTCCTTGCCGACCTTGTCCATCACGTCCGCGATCAGATCACCGATCTCCTTGTCCTGCGCGGAGATGGAGGCGACTTGCGCGATCTCGACCTTGCCGTTGATCTGCTTCGCCTGGCCCTTGAGATACTCAGCCACCGCAGCCGCGCCGAGGTCAATGCCCTGCTTGAGGAGCATCGCGTTCGCGCCCGCCGCGACGTTCTTCAGCCCCTCGTGGACGATGGCCTGCGCGAGGACCGTGGCGGTCGTCGTGCCGTCACCGGCGACATCGTTGGTCTTCGTGGCGGCTTCCTTGAGGAGTTGCGCGCCCATGTTCTCGTAGGGGTCTTCGAGTTCGATTTCCTTGGCAACCGTGACGCCGTCATGCGTGACGGTCGGGGCGCCGAACTTCCGGTCGAGGGCGACGTTGCGACCCTTCGGGCCGAGCGTCGTGCGGACGGCGTTTGCCAGCGTGTCCACGCCAACCTTCAGGCGACGGCGCGCGTCCTCATTGAATGCGATCTGTTTTGCCATAGTGGAGAATCCTCCTGGAAGCAGGTTTCAGCCTGCGCGAACAAAAAACGCCACCCCGATGGGCGACGACGTTACGGGGCGACGACGGCGAGAATGTCTTTCTCGCTGATGACGAGGTACTCTTCTTCTTCGACCTTGAACTCGGTGCCCGCGTACTTGGCGAACAGCACTTCGTCGCCCTCGTTCAGGTCAATCTCGACCATCGTGCCATCGTCGAGCTTGCGGCCCTTGCCCTTGGCGACGACGATCCCACGCTGAGGCTTCTCCTGCGCGGTGTCCGGCAGGACGATACCACTCTTGGTCACTTCTTCCCGCTTGACGGGTTGAATGACGACGCGATCACCCAGCGGGCGAAGTTTGACGGCTGTTGCACTCATAGACGGCCTACCTCCTCTGCGATACACTACAAAACCGATCCACTCGATTCCGATTCGACATTAGCACTCTCGTCGCGTGAGTGCTAACAGGTGCATCGTACCACGACGTTGATACGGTGCAAAGACAAAGACGATCTATGAGCACGGATGTGCGTTCTTATCCTCTTTTTATCTCGGTTTTTCTCTTTTTATCTATTTGGCAGTCGTGCCCTTCGTTTGCTAATGACAGTGAAGCGCCGCGCATTTCCGAAGGCGAGCGCGGCGTATCGGTTATCTGCGGGCCTGGATCATCGCGATGGCGGCAGAGAATTGGGCAATTCATTCGCTGGCGAACCGGTCGGGCGCGGAAATGGCAG
>JALYXG010000716.1 GCA_030947205.1 Chloroflexota bacterium | reverse complement strand
AAAGCCTACGTTACCAAGGAGGGGCCTTGCGGTCCCCAGAGATGCTTCGATTCTCCTCAGCGATTTACCCGTTGGCGAGATCGTCGTTGATCTTCGACTGGAGTTGCTTCGCGGCGTCAGCGGCGGTCAACTGCTTGTTGAGCAGTTGCGTCTCGGCGTTTTGGATGTCCGTCCGAGCCTTTGTCCAGCCGGCGGGTTGCGGCTCGCCCTTGCCATATTGCGCGATGTCGAAGGCGGCACGGTTGCGCGGCTTGCCGTTGACGAAGGTCTTGAAGACGTCCGACTCGGCGGCGGATTTGCGCACGGGTAGGTAGCCGGACTGGATGGACCAGTACGCTGTGACATCCTTCGAGGTGAAGTATTTGAGGAAGAGCCAGGACGCCAGCTGCTTCTCCGGCGTCGTCTTGAAGATGATTGCGTTCGCGCCATAGAGCGCCGTCTTCGGGTTGGTGAGGTTGTCCGCGCCCTGCGGGATAACCGTGCCGTTCCAATCGAACTTGTCGCCCTTGGTCGGGTCGTTCGGGTCCTTCTGCATCGCCGCGCCGATGTACGCGCGTCCGGTGCTGGAGCCGAGGAAGAAGGGAGCGTCGCCGTTCGTGAAGAATGTTTGATCCTCGTTGCTCGGTGCGTCGGTGATGAACGTGGTGCCCGCCTTCGCCATATCCTCCAACACCTGGAGGGTGGCGAGCGCCTGTGGCGAGTCGAACTTAGCCTTCTTGTTGTCGGGGGTGATTACCTCGCCGCCGAAGGAGAAGACCATGCCGTCAACGTCTGAAGCCTCCGCCCGCACCGGGTACCCGCGCTTGCCGGCCTTCGCCGCTGCCGCCGCCTGCGTCTTGAACTCGTCCCACGTCTTGGCAGGGGCGTTGAAACCGAGCGTCTTGAGCATGTCCACGTTGTACCACATCATCAGGATGGAGGAGGTGAACGGCGCGGAAAGAATCTGGCCCTTGAAGTCCGTGTAGGTGTTCCGGTCGAGGAAGCCGGGGAAGATGTCCGAAAGGTCATCCTTCGTCCAGCCATAGGTCTTGCTGTTGATGTACGGCGACAAGTCGAGCAGCGCGTCCGCCTGCTGGTAGTTGCCGACGTTGTTCTCGTAACCGACGGCCATCGCGGGGACTTGCTTCGCCTGGATGCCGACCTGAATCTTCTGCGCGATCACATCATAGCTACCGATGTACTGCGGCGTGACGGTGATACCGGGGTTGGCGGCGTTGAAGTCCGCCGCGATCTTCTTCAGCGCGTCCTCGTTCTGCTTCGTCTGGACGTGCCAGAAGTCCACCGCGACGGTCTTGCCCTTCAGGTCAACCTTGTCAACGTCGCTCCCCTGCCCCGCCGTGTTGGCGAATTTCTGCGCCACGACCGACTGCCCGGCGGCGAGTTTGGAGGTATCAACCGTCCCGGCGGCGGCCGATCCGCTGGCCGTCGTCGCGCTACCGGTCGTCGAGCCGGACGTACTCGGCGCGGTCGTCGCGACGGCGGGCGCCGTGGTGGCGGCGGTGCCGGTCGTCGCAGCGGGCTTCGTCGGCGCGGTCGTCGCCGCAGTTGTCGCGGCGCCGGATGCCGGTGCGGTCGTGCCGACAGGCTTGGGCGTATCAGTCGCCTTGCTGCTCCCGCAGGCCGCGAGGATCGCCGCTCCCGCGCTCCCGGCGATGCCGCCCAGCAGTGTCCTCCGATTCAATCGTTTGCCAAACAGTGTGTTGTCGCTCACGGTGCCACTCCTTTGTGTACCCACCCCTGGCCCCTCCCAACGCGGGAGGGGAATTGAACGAAAGAACCTAACCCCCGGCCCCTTCCGTTCCTCGGTGTGGGAAGGGGTGACTCGCTGACTTGCCCGGGTGTTCCGCTTAACGCCTCGATTATTTTGGAGATTCCCCTCCCCTTCGTCGCGGGAAGGGGCCGGGGGTTAGGTTCCCCTCACCCCTTGACGCCCGACGACGCAACGCCCTCGATCAACTGGCGCTGCACGAAAAAGTACAGGATGGCGATCGGGATGATCGTCAGCGCCGTCCCCGCCATCAGAAGCGGGAAGTTGTTGTTTCCCGCGTCGCTCGTCAGTTGCCGAAGGCCCACCTGGATCGGCCGCACATTGTCGTTCGTCGTCACGATCAACGGCCAAACGAACGAGTTCCACGAGCCGATGAAGCTGAAGAGCGCCAGCGTGACGAGCGCTGGGCGCGCGAGCGGCACCGCGACCTTCCAGAGGATGCCCCACGCACTCGCCCCATCAATCACCGCCGCCTCAAAAATCTCCTTTGGGATGCTGAGGAAAAACTGCCGCACGAGGAAGATGCCGAATGTCCCCGCCGCCCACGGGACGATCTGCGCCCAATAGGTATTATACAGGTGCAGGTTCTTGATAAGGATGAAGTTCGGGATCAGCGTCACCTCGAAGGGGATCATCAGCGTCGTCAGGAGGATGGCGAAGATCACCCGCTTGCCGGGGAAGTCCGTCAGGGCGAAGGAATAGGCGGCGAGCACGGAGGTCGCGAGATTGCAGATGACGGTGATCCCGGCGATGAAGAGCGTGTTGAAGAGATACCGCCCGAATGGCGCCTGATGGAAGGCATTGGCGTAATTCTGGATTTGCGCGTGGCGCGGCAAAAAAGTCGGCGGCGACTGAAGGGACTCGGTCAGCGTTTTGATGCTCGTGGCGACCATCCAGTAAAAAGGAAAGAGCGCGCCGATCACGAAGAGAATCAGGACGATATGGGCGAGCAGGTTCCGCCGTGCGCGTTTCCGGGCTATGCGGATCGTCCGCGACTGCGCGCGCGTCGTTGGCTGCGAAAGATTCCCCTGTGCTGCGCGTACCGCCATGCGATCAGCCCCCTGCTTGGCCGACGCGGCGCTCTTCGCCGAGCCGGAGTTGAATCAGTGTGATGACGAAAAGGACGACGAAAAGGAGCAGCGCGATCGCCGCGCCGTAGCCGACGTTCACCTGCTGGAAGAACTGGTCGAAGATCAGGAAGGTAATCGTCTCGGTCTTCTGCGCCGGGCCACCGAGCGTCATTGCGTAGATGGGATTGAAGACCTGGAAAGCGCGCAACATCGAGATAATCGAGAGGAAAAGGATCGTCGGGCGGAGGAGCGGCGCGATGACGCGCGTGGCGATCTGGAACTGGCTCGCGCCGTCAATCTGCGCCGCCTCGATCACCTCCCTGGGCACATTGGAAAGGCCGGCGAGGAAGATGATCGTGTCGAAGCCAATGGCGCTCCAGAGTGAGTAGATCATGATCGCGACGAGCGGCAGCGGCGGTCCGTGGAGGAGATTCGGCAAATGGATGCCGAAGTTCGTCGCGACCAGATCGAAGACACCGCGCGTATCGAGCAGCCATCGCTGATTACCGATCCCGAAAAGGCCGAGGAAGGTATTGACGAGACCGGCGCCATCCTGCTTGTACATCCAGCCCCAGACAATCGCCATCGCCAGGGGAGGCGTGATATACGGGAGGAAAAGCACAACCCGATAAAAGGTGCGCCCGGCAATCGGCCGGGACAGCATGATCGCGAGGCAGAGCGAAACCGTCAGGCCAATCGGCACCGTCCCGACGACGAACCAGAGCGTCGTGCGGATCGCGTTCCAGAACTCGTCCGAATGGAGCGCCCGCGTGTAATTATCGAGGCCGACAAAGGCCTGTTTCTTGATTTTCCACTTGTGCAAGCTGATGTAGAAGGCGTAAAAGATCGGAAAGAGGTGGAAAAGCCCGAGGATGACCACCGCAGGCAGGATGAGGAGATAGGAGAAGCCGAACGTGCGGAGGCGCGTGCGAACCGGCGTCTGCATCTTCAACGTGGCCGCACGCGGTATGGCGAGGGCTGGCTTCACACGCTGTTCGCGCACGCGATGACTCCAATGGTTACGTTGAAAATCCGGCCACCATCCCGCACTCTTGTACCATGCCTCTGTAATCGAATGATATGCGTGCGGTGAGAGGAATGCAATCATGGGGGCAGTAGCCGGTAGTCAGTAGTCGGTAGTCAGTAGCCCGTAGTCAGGGAAATGAACGAGCGCCGCGATATGCACCGATCTATCTATTTACTGACTACTGACTACTGACTACCGACTACTGACTACTGACTACCGACTACTCGTCCCCGTCTCGACATTGCCGCGCGTGGTATGGTATGACTATCGCCGGGTGCAATCGCCATTGCGCGAGATGAAGATGAATATGAATCGGGGGGCGCTTGGATGTACACGGTCAAGGCGGGCGAGGTTGACGTGGAGACGGCCCACACTGGTGCGCCGGGTGCGCCGATGCAGACCGTCGAGCGGGCGCTGCGTGTCCTCGAACGGGTGGCGGCCTTCCCCCGCCCCGCGTCGCTCACCGAAGTCGCCAATGCCGCCGGGCTGCACCCCAGCACCACCTATCGCCTGCTCGGCACGCTCGTCCAGACGGGATATGTGACGCGGGATGGCCGTACAGGTCTTTACCGGCTCGGGCTGAAACTGCTGCGCATCTCCCACGCACTCGAAGACCAGCTCGATATTCGCGCGATTGCCCTGCCAATGATGGAACAGATCGTCACGCAGGAGGACGAGACCGTGTCGCTCGTCATCCGCACGGGTTCCACCGCCGTCGTGATCGAGCGGGTGCAGTGTGCGCGGCAAATCCGCAGCGTCACACCGGTCGGCTCGCACGGTCCGCTGCATTGCACGGCGGCAGGGAAAATTCTGCTCGCCTGGCTGAAGACGTCGGATATCCAGACCCTCCTCGTGGAAGCGCCACCCATCCGCTACACTGCCCGCACAATCACCACACCCGATGCGCTCCTGGCGGAACTGGCGAAGGTGCGCGCGCAGGGGGTCGCGCTCGATCGCGGCGAGCGGGCGGACGACTTAATCGGGATCGCCGGGCCGGTTCGTAACGCGCGCGGTCGCGTGATCGCGGCGCTCAGCCTCTCCGGTCCGGCCCAGCGCCTCGGGCCGGACCGTCGCTCCGCGCTCGCCGCCATCGTCCGCGAGGGCGCGGCGCACGTTTCCGCCAGCCTCGGCAGCACGCTCGGCGAGGAACCGGCGTGACGGGTTCGAGGTTCGAGGTTCGAACGATCTCCTGATTGCGGAATGGAGGGATCCATGACCGAGATCGTCATCATTGGCGGTGGCATCGTCGGCGCATCGGTGGCGTATCGGCTGGCGCTGACCGGGGCGCGCGTGACACTGCTCGAAGCGGGTGGCCTTGCGGGGGGAACCTCCGGCGCGAGTTTCGCCTGGCTCAACGCGAACAACAAGCCGCCGCTTGCCTACCATATCCTCAATACGGGCGGGATGGCGGAGCATCGCATCCTCGCGGCTGAATTCGGCGTCGCGCCGTGGCTCCACCTGGACGGTAACATCGAGTGGGCAGCGGACGAAGCCGGGCACGCCGCGCTGATCGAGAAAGTCGGGCGGCTGCGCGCATGGGGTTATCAGGTCGAACTGCTGACGACCGCCGAATTGCGCGCGCTCGAACCGGACCTCGTGCCGCCGCCCGGCGTCGCGCTCGCCGCCTTCTTCCCCGCCGAAGGGTACGCCGATGTGCCGCTGCTCGTTGGGACGCTGGCGCGAGCCGCCGAACGCGCGGGCGCGACGATCCGCACGGGCTGCCGCGTCACCAAGGTCATCCACGCAAGCGGGCGTGTCGCGGGCGTCATCACCGACAGCGGGGAGCGAATCGCAGCGGAGATGGTCGTCAGTTGCGTCGGTCGCTGGAGCGGGGAGTTCGCGCGGATCGCCGGGTTCCACCTGCCGATGGAGCCAACCGTTGGGATGCTCGTCGTCACCGCCGCCGCGCCCGTCCGCCTGCGCGCCGTGCTGAATTCGCCGACGATCAATGTGCGGCCCGATGGCGGTGGCCGCCTCCGCTTGCAGGCAACCGACTTCGATGAGATTACCACGCCGGATATGCCGACCACACCATTACCCGAGACGGCGCACCGCGTTTACGAGCGCGCCGTCTCCGTTCTGCCCCACCTCGCGGGCACGCCAATCGAGGCGGCGCTTGTCGGCGTGCGCGCGATCCCCGGCGATGGCTATCCCGTCGTCGGCCCGGCGCCAGGGATGGAGGGTCTGTACGTCGTGTGCACGCACAGCGGCGTGACGATGGGCCCCCTCCTCGGCCGCATCGTCGCACGCGAGATCACGACGGGCGCCGTTGACTCCCGCATCGCCACCTTCCGTCCGGAACGGTTGATTCGGCACAGAGGCGGCGACGAAAGCATCCAACGGTAGATTGTTGCATTTCCGGGGATTCACCAGATACGCGTCACCGAGTACGCATCGAATACACTGTCCACGCTGATGATCGGCAGCCCTTCGGTAATGGCCTGAGCGATCAGCATCCGGTCGAACGGGTCACGATGATGATACGGGAGTTGAGCGACACGCAGTGCATGAGCGACGGTGATATCGAGCAGTGCGATGCCGTTTTCCTTCAACTGCTCCGAAATGAGCATCGGAAACGGCACATGCGGAGTCAGCTTGCCGAGACCGACCTTGATCGCCAACTCCCAGACGCTGGCGATGCTGAGGAAGGGATCAGTTGCCCGATCTTCGATGAGCGCGCGGGCACGTTCGCTCAACCGTGGCTCATCGCCAACGAACCAGAGAAAGGCATGCGTGTCTAGCATCACACGCATCACTGATACTCATCGAAATCCGGTAGCGGGTCATCGAAGTCTTCACGCATCGTGAAGAGGCCCTTTGCGCTCCCCGCCTTTCGCGCACGCTTCGTTCCAATTAGTGCGAGGCGCACGAGTTCTTTTCCCGTCGTACTGTCCGCGACGATGACCACCTCTTCACCGCGCATGGCGGCGCGTACGAGTTCCGGAAGTTGCGCTTGTGCATCCTCAAGATTGATTTGAATCATCGTAGTTGCTCCTCTCCCCATCCGTGCATCGCCGCAATTGTAACACAAAGAGAGCGGGCGCCCGGCAATGGGCGCCCGCCGATTGGATGAGAGAGCGGTAACTACCGCCGTGGCCCGACCACGGAGGGCGGCTGCGAGCGGCCCCACATCAGCGACCACGGGCTGGGCATCGGGCCAACCGGGGCCTCGATCAGCACCGGCGCATTCATCGCCAGCGCCTTCTCCAGCGTCGTCTTCAGTTCCGCCGGGCTGGACGCGCGCATCCCCGCCATGCCGAACGACTCCGCCAGTTTGACGAAGTCGGGGTTGTGCAGGTCGGACGCGAGCGTCCGGCCGGCGAAGTTTTCCTGCTGCATCCGCTTGACATTGCCGAAGGCGTTGTCGTTGAAGACGACCGTCACCAGCGGGATATTGTGCGCCACCTGCGTGGAGAGTTCCTGCACGTTGTACATGAATCCGCCGTCACCATTGATCGAAACGACTTTCTTGTCCGGGTTGCCGACCTGTGCGCCGAGGGCGGTCGCGTAGCCGTAGCCAAGCGTCCCCTGATAGCCGGAGTTGATGAACGTGCGCGGGTGATAGACGGGGAAGCCGAAGTTCGAGAAGTAGCCGACCTGCGTGCTCTCGTTGATGAGGATCGCGTCGTCCGGCATCGCGGCCCGGAGCGCCTTCGCGTAGTCCGACTGCGGCTGGATTGCCGCCATCTTTGTTTCCATCCCGGCTTTCAGTTCGTTCAATTCCTTTTCGCGCGACGGGCGCGCGCTGTTATACTTGCCGACCTGCGCGGCGAGCGCGGCGAGTCCGACCTTCGCATCCGCGATGATACCGACCGTCGGTTCGAAGTTGCGCCCAACCTCTTCGTCGTCAATGTCCATGTGGATCGTCATCTGCTCCGGCGCGAGGCCCCACTGCGTGGCGGGTTCGACGAAACGCGTGCCGACACCAAGGATGACGTCCGCTTTGGGCAGCAGTTCGCGGCCACCAAGCGAGGTCTGCGCGAGGTATTCGCGATCCGACAACGCGCCACGCCCGTTGCGGGACATGACGACCGGCGCTTGCAGCATCTCGGCGAGGGCGCGCAGTTCGTTCCACGCGCCACTTGAAAGGACACCGCCGCCCGAAATGATCAGCGGGTTCTTCGCCTCGCCGAGCAATTTCGCCGCGCGGTCGAGCGCGTCCGCGTCCGGCGCGGGCCGTTCGCGATCCATCTTCTCCGGCGCGAACAGTTCGACCTCGCTGGTCGTCGCCAGCACGTCCGGCGGCACCTCGATCTCGACCGGGCGCGGGCGACCCGTGCGCATCTGCTGGAACGCCTCGCGCACGAGGCCGGGAATTTCCTCCGGCGTCATGCCGCGCGCCGCCCACTTGGTGACGGACTTCAACATCTCCAACTGGTAGGGAATCTCGTGCAGCATACCGCGCCCGACGCCGATCAGGTCCGACTGAATCTGACCGGACAGGCAGAGCACCGGCGCGGAACAGGCATAGGCCGTCGAAAGCGCCGCCGTCGCGTTCAGCAATCCCGGCCCCGGCACAACCAAACAGACGCCGACCTCGCCCGTCGTACGGGCGTAGCCGTCCGCCATGTAGGCGGTCGCCTGCTCGTGGCGCGTGTGGACGATGCGGATGTTCTCTTTTTCTTCATAGAGCGCGTCGAACAGCCAGTCCAGTTGCACGCCGGGCAGCGCGAAAATCACCTTCACGCCCTCACGTTTCAACGATTGAACGAGTGCGTGCCCCCCGGTCAGTTCGGTCATGTGTGTTCCCTCCCGCTACCAACAACGACTACGAATCCGTCGCAGAACTGATTGTATACCAGAGATACGCAGGGATGATGGCAAATAAAGACTCTCTTCTCAACCGTTCACGCGCTTGCGGCATTGTAGCATAGGAAGTTCGAGGTTCGGAATTCGCGCTTCGAAGAAACATGGCCCCGAACCTCGAACGCATCGCTCAAATCTTCGGTCCATCACCGAAACGGCCCATGCCGCCGAAGGGCCAGCGGCCGAAAGTTGGCGGGGTGGAGCCGTCGGTGCGGTAGGTGAGGACGGTAAAGGTCGCGTCCTGTGCGTTCTCCTTGGCGCGGCGTGGCGGGTCGGCGTTCGGTTGCGTCAGCCGCCGCCACACATCGGGGTTCGTCGCGTCGGACACCCACAAGAGCGTGCTCGCCCGCTGGAAGACGCGCATCGCGCCGTGCCCCGGCTCCTCCTGCCAGCCGTCCTCGGGCAGGTGCGTGGCGTACCAGTCGGCGACCGCACCGTAGGTCGTCGGCGCGCGATACCAGAGTGCGGTGCCGGTGACGCCGCGTGTCTTGAGCATCGGTACGGGGTTGCCCGCCTGCGCGATCGGCACATTGTCCACCCGCAGGAGCGTCGCGCCGGGCGGGACGGGCAGCCAAACGGCAGGGTTGAAGGGAGTCGCATTCGCGGCAGCATCGCCGAGCGATTCCGGCCCGGCAGGCGGATCGGGGCGGGTTGTCGCCTGCCGCGCCAATTTCTGCACCCGCTCCCCGGTGGCGATTGCCTGCCGCCGTGCGAAGCGATAGAGCGCACTGAGGATCAGCCAAAGAGCGAACGAGACGATGAGCAGGGCCGCGAGCAAACCGATGATCGTTAAGAACATTCCGATGCCTCCGAAGCGCCGAGCAGCGACGATGAGACGTGTCGCCAGCGCGCGAGCAAGATGAGTAGCGCCCCCGCGAGCAGATACCCGCCGAGCACGTCCGTGGGCCAGTGATGCCCGAGGGCCACCCGCGCCGGGCCAACGAGCAGGATCGCTGCCACAAGGATACCGCAAACAACCCGCTCTCTACTACGTTCCCGACGCCCCACGGGTGACGCGGCGCGGATGATGAGGATGAGCAGGCCGCACAACACGGTGTAGATGACGACGTGCCCGCTCGGGTATGCAGGGGATGTGGGAATCTGCCCAATCACGCGCACCTGCTCTGGCGTCGGGCGTGGACGATCCACGAACTGCTTGACGATAGCGGTGAGCGGCGACGCGAGCGTCGCGACGAGCATCAGCGCCAGTCCGCGCCGGTTGCCGTACCACCACGCGAGTAAGACGAAGAAGACACTCAGCCCATACGACTGCGGCGCGTACCCCGGCCACGAAATGACTGCCCAGAGCCACACGACATGGGGCAGGAGATGCGCCTGCGTCCATCGCAGGAATGTGTCATCAAACCGATCCATCTCACCGCGCCGAACGAGCAGGGTGAGGAGGGTGAAGGCGGAAAGGAGGATGAGGGCGAGGG
>JALYXG010000663.1 GCA_030947205.1 Chloroflexota bacterium | reverse complement strand
CACCAAGTCAGATCATCAAGGCCCAGAATTAATCGGCGGCGGGCTGGCGGGGGGGTTCGGTGGCAGCTTTCTGGGCGGCGGCGCGTTCGGCGAGGTCGCGCGCGCTGGCGCGGGCGACGGGGGTGATCGGGACGCCGTCGAGCATCGCCGCCAGTTCCTCGATGCGCTCCGGCTCGTCCAGCCGCTCGACATCGGAGATCGTCCGGCCGCGCACATCGCGCTTGATGATGCGGAAATGGCCGTCCGCGAAGGCGGCAACCTGTGCGAGGTGGGTGATGCAGAGTACCTGATGCGTGCGGGCGAGCGACGAGAGCGTTTCGCCGACGACCTGCCCACTTCGCCCACCGATGCCGACATCTACCTCATCGAAGACGAGCGTCGGCGTCGCGTCCGCTGCGGCGAGGACGGACTTGAGTGCGAGCATCAGGCGTGCGGTTTCGCCGCCGGAAGCGATGCGCGCGAGGGGCTTTGGCGCTTCACCCGCATTGGGCGCGATCAGGAATTCGACGCGATCCACGCCCCGCGCATCGAATGCGAGGTGCCGGGCGTGGCCGTCCTCGCCGCCGACGGGCGCACCCTCCAGATCGTCCTCCTGCGATTGAAAAACGGTGAACCGGGTACGCCCCATCGCCAGATGCGCGATTTCCGCCTCCACCGCCCTGGCGAGGCGCGACGCGGCCTTTTGGCGCGCCTGCGAGAGTTTCCCGGCGCGTTCGCCGATCTGGCGGAGGACGGTTGCTTCCTCCACACGCAGCTGGGCGAGCCGTTCTTCGCTCCCTTCAAGTGCCGCGAGTTCGCGCTGCGCCTCCTCGCCGAACGCCAGCACTTCCTCGACCGTGCCACCGTACTTCCGTTCGAGGTCGCGGATCAGAGCAAGCCGGTCTTCGACGTCCGCCAATCGCGCCGGGTTGTCTTCGACGGTATCCCGGTAGGTGCGGACGGTGGCGGCGACGTCTTCGAGCAGATAGACCATCTCGTCTACCTCGCTCTCCGCTTCCGCGAGGGCGGGATCGAGTTTCGCCAGTTCGCCGAGGTTTTTTGCGACATCGCGCAGCCCCTCGACAACACTCGTGCCGCGCGGCGGCGTGCCCTCGCGGAGCGTGCGATACACGGTGTCCGCGATCACTTGCAGGTTCGATGCATTCGAGAGCCGGTGCCGCTCGGCGCGGAGCGCTTCGTCCTCATCCGGTTCGAGGCTTGCGCTCGCGATCTCGTCCACCTGAAAGCGCAGGAGGTCCGTGCGGCGGGCGAGTTCGCGGTCGTCCTGCTCCAGTTCGGCGCGCTCGGCGCGGATGCGGCGCACGCGGGTGACCAGGGCGGCGAGTTGGGCGCGCCGTTCCATCAGCCCCGCGTAGGCGTCGAGGAAGTCGAGATGTGTGGCGGGGCGGAGGAGCGACAGATGCGCGCTCTGACCGTGAATGTCCACCAATCGCTCGCCGACGCGGCCAAGCAGCCCGACCGTCACCGTCTGCCCATTGATCCGCGCGACGGAGCGACCGTTCGATTGCAGATCGCGCGCGAGGATCAGCGTGCCGTCCTCGTGCTCGATGCCCGCCTCATCGAGGAGCGCGATCAGGGCGGGGTCGTTGCGGTCGCCGAGATCGAAGACCGCCTCGATCCGCGCCCGCTCCTCGCCCGTGCGCAGCATGTCCGGCGAAGTCCGTCCGCCGACGACCGCGCCGAGCGCGTCAATGATGATGGACTTGCCCGCGCCCGTCTCACCCGTGAGCGCGTTCAATGTCGGCTCGAACGTCACCCGCAACCGGTCAATGATCGCGATATTTTGAATACTTAACTCAACCAGCATCGCAACTCACCAGCGTGGGACGAAACCGGGGAGAACCGCAGAGGCGAAGAGAACGCAGAGGGCGCAGAGAAAAAAGACAGAAAAAGAGAATGCCATATCCCTTCTTCAAACCCCCTCTGCGCTCTCCGTGTTCTTTGCGCCTCTGCGGTTCAATCGCTTTCATCCGGTTCCATCCGATTCATCGCGTGAAAGGAAGGCGGTCATACAGTGGATACCGCCGCCCGCTTTGATCAGTTCGCTGACGTCCACCTCGATGCAGGCAATGCCGGCGTCTTCGTAGATGGCGCGCTGGCGGGGTGCGCCCGTCGGCATCAGAATGCGATTCGGGGCGAGGGCGACGAAGTTGCCGGGCAGGCAGTCGTGCGTCGCCGGTTCATCGAGCAGATGGAGGATCCGCACGCCGCGCTCCTGCAAGACGCGCACTACGTTCATCGGTGTCCGGCGTGGCCAGACGACGGCGACATCGGGCGCGGCGAAGTTCAGCATGCCATCGAGGTGCATCGCGCCGTACGGCAGGACGACGCGCTCGACGGTGACGCCGATGTTTTCGAGCGCCCATGTCACTTGCTCGGCGCCCGCGCCGTTGGTGCGCAGCCCCTCGGCGACGAAGCAGAGGTCGGGCGCGGCCCACATCGCGTCCGCACCCTCGAAGGTGCCAGTGCCGTGGACGCTCATCAGCACCGGCACGCCGAGCAGACCGAGCGTTTCGGCGAGGATGCGCTCTTCGCCCGCGCGCACGGTGCTGGCGGGGCGGGCGAGGATTGCCCCCTCGGGCGTCATTGTCATCAGGTCGCGGCAGAAGAGTTGGTTCGGCTTGCCGGGCCGGTAGCCCTCAACGTAGTGGACGGCGATGCCTTCCGCCTCGTATGCATCGGCCATCGTGTCGTGCTGCGCGCGGGCCAGATCGGGATGCACGTCGGCGCGCATCTGCACGGCGTCGTAGTCTTCAATTTCGTCCAGTTCCGGGCCGGGCCGGTGGAGTAACACGGCGCGCAACCGGCTGCACTCGGAACCGGAGCCCCACGCGCCCCAGATATCAGCCATCTCCTCGCGGCGCGATTGCGTCCGTGGAGACCATTTCCCGCCGCCGTATGCACCCGTCAATGACACGCTCGTCGCTCCTTATGACCGGTTACGCGCGCCCGTAGACCGGGATCGCCGCGCCGCTGATGATGCCGCTCTCCTCCGATGCCAGGAAGCGGATCACCGTACCGATCTGCTCCGGCCGCACCCAAGAGTCGAAATCGCTCTCCGGCATCGCGGCGCGGTTGGCAGGTGTGTCAATCACGCTCGGCAGGATCGCGTTCGCCGTGATGCCGTGGTCGCGCAACTCGTTCGCCAATAC
>JALYXG010000690.1 GCA_030947205.1 Chloroflexota bacterium | reverse complement strand
GCACCATCGGATTCGCCGCGATGCTCCGCCTGATCGCCCGCGCGCTCGGCACGGTGCGCGCCGAGAAAGCGAAGGACATCCCCTTCACGAGCGGGACGCTCGCAGCGCAACCCGCCTGGGTGCGGTATCACGCGCACTACTACGGATTCGCCTTGCTCTTCCTCGCCTTCGATATGGAGATGGCCTTCATGTATCCGTGGGCGGTCGTCTATCAGGAACTGGGACTTGAGGCGCTGCTCGACATGGGGGTCTTCCTCATGGTCCTCTTCCTCGGTCTCCTCTACGGCTGGAGCCAGGGAGCGCTGAAAAGACAATGATCAGCGGCGCGCGCATCGGCCAACCCACCTGGCTTCGCCGTCTCGTAGCGCGGGCGGAGAGCCACGTCCTCACCGCGTTCGTCGCGCCGGGCAGGGAGATTGCCCGCGTGCACGGCCTCGATCTCGCTGCGGTGGGCCTTGCGGTGGTTTCATCGCCGCGCCGCGCCAATGTGCTCGTCCTTGTTGGGGACTTACCGGAAGGTCTCGTACAACCGACGGCGGTCGCATACGCGCAGATGGCGCGACCGCGCGCGATTCTCGCCATCGGGACCGCACCGATCACGTCATTGCCCACGCCGGATGTCACGGTCGCGCTCGATCAGGCCGCGCTAAGTGCCGGGATCGCCGATCTCCGGCGGCGTTTCGCCGTCGGAGTCTGGGCGCCGGATGCGGCCGCATTCGCGATCGACATCACCGAACCGCACAACGCGATGGACCATGGGGGCCACGATCACCAGATGATGCAGCACGGCGGGCACGGCGAAATGCCGATGACCGGACACGGGCAGCACGACGTGATGCAGCGGGAAGACCTTCCAAGCGAGCCGCACGACATGCCGATGGATCATGCGATGCATCATCATGCCGATCAAGAGATGACGCCAGATACGCCAATGACGCACGGCGACCATCCGGCGTCTGCCGCGCGAAAAACCGACGATCCGCATGGCGCGATGCAGCACGGTATGCACGGTGACATGGCGATGGGCCAGAGCAGACACGGCGCGATGGCGACGCCTGACGATCACGCAATGGCCGCGCAACCGCATCACGACCCGCATATGGCGATGGAACACGACACGCACGTCAGCGACATGCGTGTGCCGATGGCTTCGCCCACCGAGCACGTCGGTGATCACGACGCGACCGTGCCGATGGATAACGGTGAGCATCAGCAACACGATGCGGCGATGGAACACGACATGGTCCACGGCAATATGTCCATGCCGATGCCCACAGATCCCGGCGAAGAGACCGGGCACGATGCCCACGGCAGCATGAACATGCCGATGACTCCCGGCGATCATGGCAACAACGGCGGAATGGCGATGGACATGGATATGGACATGGATATGGATATGAGCGGCGGATTCATGTCTATGGTTGCCATGACGCAGGATTTGCCGCGCAGCCGCGATGGATTGCCGATGGAGTGGGCCGAGGCGCCGTTCGGGCCGCTCTTTCCGGGTCTCCCCGGTGGCCTCGCGCTCACGCTGACGCTCGATGGCGACACGGTCGCGCGGGCGAAAGCGACATCGGGCGCGGTGCATCGGGGGCTCGCGGCGACCTGGGCTGGACCGACAACGGGATTCCCGGACCGACTCGCGCTCCTCGACCCGCAAACGCCGGTGGCCTATCGCGTGCTCGCCTCGCGCGCCCTGGAAGATGCGGCCGCTTTCACGATCAACGATGCCGTAGCGCGGCATCGCGTGGGTGCATTGGAGCGTGAGCGCGCGCTGAGCCACCTCGGTTGGCTCGCGGATTTCGCCGCCCTGCTCGGCGACCGCTGGTTGGCGGAGCGGGCCGTGAGATTGCAGTTCGCCCTGCTGCGCGCGACCGACGATCCGGGGGCATCCCGCGTCGGGCGGGAAATCGCCGCATTCGTGCGCCGGGCGCAACGGCTCCCCCTCCTGAAGCAACGGCTCAACGGTATCGGACACGACGCCTCGCACGCGGCGGAAACGGTCCAGGGGCCCTTCGCGCGCGCATGCGGAATGACCGTGGATGCCCGGCGCAACGATCCGGCCTATCGCGCGCTCGGCTTCGCGCC
>JALYXG010000316.1 GCA_030947205.1 Chloroflexota bacterium | reverse complement strand
ACGAGGGGGAACGGGTGAATCGTCAACCGGTGACGAGGGTGAGGGATCGAGCGATCGAATCGTCGAATGATCGAAAAGAGCTTGACAACCATCCATAGAATCTTCCGTCCCTCGGCGTGGGAAGGGGTGACTCATGCGAAGTACCATGACGTTCCTCATGGTACCCCGGTGTTTCAGAGATTCCCCTCCCCTTCCTCGCGGGAAGGGGCTGGGGGTTAGGTTCCCAGTCGCAGTCCGAGCGTTTCTGCCATGCCACGGAGCGCCGTGCGGGATGCCCCAGAGGTGTGTTCCGCTTTTCGTAGTCCCTCAACGAGCGACTGAAAGGCGACGATGGCGGCGGGAGTATCGAGATCGTTTTCGAGCGCGCGGTCGAAGTCGGCGACGAAGGGCACGGCGTCGAGCGATGCGCCATCATCTGCGATGGGCAGCGCGAGCGCGGCTGTCGCCTGCCGAACGAGCGGCAGAAAGGAAGCCGGGCCGTCGTCCTGGTACTCCCACGATGCGCGATAGTGGTGGTTGAGGAGGTAGAGGCGGATGGCATCCGCGTCGTACTGCTGTAGCGCGTCGCGGACGAAGACCATGTTGCCGAGCGATTTGGACATCTTCTCGCCCTGGTAGCGGACCATTGCTGTGTGCATCCAGACGCGCACGAATGGGTGGACATCCGTCGCGCACTCGGACTGGGCAATCTCGCTCTCGTGATGCGGAAAAATCAAATCCGCGCCGCCGCCGTGGATGTCCACCGTCGGACCGAGGAAGTGCATCGCCATCGCCGAACACTCGATGTGCCAGCCGGGGCGTCCGCTGCCCCATGGCGCATCCCACACTGGTTCGCCCGGCTGCGCAGCCTGCCAAAGGAGAAAATCGAGCGGATCGCGTTTGTGCGGGTCGTTCGGGTTGCCGCCGCGTTCCGCCGCGATGGTCTGCATCTCCTCCCGACCGTACCGGCTCAGGCTGCCGTAGTCGGGGTCGCTGGCGACGGAGAAGTAGACATTGCCGCCGGAGACGTAGGCATGCCCTTTCTCGATCAACGTCGCGATCAGAGGGATCATCTGGTCAATCTCGTCGGTAGCGCGAAGGAAATGCGTCGGCGGGGCGATGTTCAGGGCGCGGGAATCGCGCTCGTACTGCGCCGTCTGCTCCCGCCCCAATTCGTCCCACTGTTTGCCGGTCTCGCGGGCGCGCTTAAGGATGTCGTCATCAATATCGGTGACATTCTGGACATACGTGACATCCCAGCCCGCGCGCCGCAACACCCGTGTCAGCGTGTCGAAGACGACATAGGTGAATGCGTGGCCCATGTGCGTCGTGTCGTAGGGTGTCACGCCGCAGACGTAGAGGCCAACGGTATCGCCCACCGGCGCGAATGGTTCGATCTGCCGCGATGCCGTGTTGTAGAGACGCAGATTCATCGTTTCCTTGCTTCAGTGTGTGCCGCCGTGCGCCGATCCATGACCGCGCACATACAACGCGATCAGGTCATCGAAGCGACTGATGTCGAAGGGCTTGCCGAGAAAGGCATTCGCGCCGCACATCGAAAGGTCGGGCGGGAGGGCGGCGCTCATCAGGATAATCGGCAGGCTGCGCGCATCGTGTTCTTCGCGGAGCCGCCTGCATAACTGGATGCCATCCACGAACGGCATCATCACGTCGCTGATGACGAGATCGGGGAACTGCTGCGCGACGATCTCCAGCGCGATCCGCCCGTTATAGGCGGAAATGACGGTGTGGCCATCGTCCTCCAATATATCGGTCAGCAGATCAACAACCGGCTGTTCGTCGTCCACGACGAGGATCGTTGCCACCTTATGCGCCCCCATCGTACCGACCGGCACGAGCATCACGCCCCTCCTGTGCGGCAATGCCGCCCAATGCATCGGCGCCGCTCTCGTCAATCAGCAGCACGCGAATCACGCCCTCATCAATGCGGAACTCGCGCAGGCTCGGATCGAACGCGCTCTGCCGCATCTTCAGGATCGAGAGGATCCGACGGAGACGGGTATGATATTCGACCGAGCGCATCTGGATTAGGTTGTCCGCGAGGACCACGCCAAGCGCCTCGCCGATGCCACCGGCGAAGGCATTACTTTCCTGCGTCATCATGCTGGTTACATCACGCTCGCGCAGGTAGTTGACCAGAGAAGCGAAGAAACCCGGCCCGCGGCCCGGTTCGAGGATGGCAACTTCGACAGCGGCGATGGAATCAATGACGAGACGCCGGATACCGAGGTTCTCGACCCGATTGCGCAGCGTCGCGGCGAAGACATCCGCTTCCAGTTCGACGGGCGCGAGACAAAGGAGCGAGACCACTCCCCGCGCGACGGCGCCGCGCAGATCAAGCCCGAAGCTTTCCGCCTTGAGATACAGTTGCGCTTCGCTCTCGGTGAAGCAGGCGAAAAGCCCCGGTTCGCCCGCGTCGGCGCCGGCCATAATGTAGTGGAGCGCAGTGAGCGTCTTTCCTGATCCGGGGCTACCAGCGAGGAATGTGACCGTACCCCGGTTCGGTCCGCCATTGAGCATCGCATCGAGTTCGGGAAGGCCAATGGCAGCACGCTCCGGACTCACGGTATAGTTCGTCGTCCGGTAAACTGCTTCGTGACGTGGGTAGCAGGTGATACCATCCCCAGTGATCGTGACCGAATGAAGACCATCGAGGTGATTCATCGCCCGGAGCTTCTGCACCTCGAGATGGCGACGATGCCGCACGCCCCAAAGGGTATTGTGCAACCGGATGATACCGTCCGCGACCGTCTGCGCGCCGGAATCGCCCTCGCTTTCGGCCCCCATCTCGAGTGTCACAAGCGTCGTCACATCGAGGAGCGCGAGGCGTGTACGCACCTCGTACAGAAAGAGGCGCACGTCGCGCTCCGACTCCGCGAAGCCGGCGACGCCACGGAAGCCATCAAGGACGACGATCGAGGCTTCGTGCGTGCGCACGATCTCAATGATGGCATTGGCCGTCGCCGCCAGCCCGTCCTGCAAGATTGTCTGAATACTCAAGAAACGGATACGGTCGCCAACGAGTGACTCATCGAAAAAGGAGAACTGGCGCAGCGACGTGAGCATCTGTTCGTGCGCCTCGGAGAGCGCGGTGAGGATCAGGACGCGCTTGCCTTGCTTCGCCTGCTGCACCGCGATCTGCTCGGCAAGGATCGTTTTGCCCGCGCCCGGCCTACCGAGAATCAGGGTCATCGAACGCAGCGGAATACCGCCACCGAGGATTTCATCCAGTCCCGGTACATGCGTCGGCAACACAGGAATCACGCGTTACTTCCCTCCCCACCGGACGCGCCAAACCCTACTCCTGTTCGCGCGTCCAGGCGTTCGGAAGGCTGACGCAAGATTGATGCCGCTGCCAGCAATGAGGGATGAGCAATAAGCAATGAGTGAGATCAAGCGGTGATCGGCATGCAGCGAAAGTAAGTCACAGCAACGTTCGGTACCGCCTGAGCATGTACTCATTGCTCATCCCTCATTGCTATCCCAGTTGCGGCAAGATGTCGCGGATGTCGAGAGCGCGGCAGGTCATCATCGGGGTGTCGCGCAGGGTGTACATGCTCGCCTGGGTCTCGCGCAGGGCGGCGACGAGATCAAGGAAGTCTTGCGGGAAGTCGCTCTCGAAGGCGACGACCCATTCCTGATCGTCGAGGCCGAAGGAGTAGGTGGTGTTGAGTTTCACCGACGGATACCCCTGGCCGACTTCGATATGCTCGCGCATCATCGCCTGCCGCTCATCGAGCGAGAGGGCGAACCACGCGCGCGTCTTGACGAAGGGATAGACGAAGAGATACTTCCGGCCGCCCGGCTCGATCGTCAGGCGGTTCGACTCGCTGTCGCGGTCTTTCGGGTCCACGTACTGCGAGCGGCGCGTCAGCGAAAGGTAGGCGTAGGGCGTCGTCAGATAGCGACCAAAGCCCGTGCCGTTCAGTTTCGCGGCAAAGGTCTGAAAATCGTCGAGTTCGTACGAGACTTGCCACAAAAGGAAATCCGCGTCCGCCCGCAGCCCGACGCAGGAGTACGAGCGCACGAGCATCGTCGGCGTCGTCTCGTCAATAATGGCGAGGAATTCAGCGTAGCCGCGCTCGCGGTCGTCGGCGGGCAGGCGGCGCCACGCCGGGTCAACGCGATAAAAGGCGAAGCGGACGTATTGCCGGCGCGTCGGCGCTTTGACGGCGGTAGCGGTTGCCGTCGCGGGGGCGGCGGTCGGGGCGGCGGTCGTGCTCATCTCTGACTCCCATTTGGTACAACCTGCGGACCACTATCGCGCGCCACACTGCGCGCCTTCCAATGATAGCACTCGACGGAATGATGGTAGGCTATGCGCTGTTGCAGGGCAGAGGAACATAGCCGATTACTAGCAAGAACAAAGGAGATTCACATGGCCGACACTCAGCCTCCGACATCACAAGCCACCGCCGCGCCAAGCCGCGCGATGACGATCCTCGCCCACCCGGACGACGCCGAGTTCGGTTGCGGCGGTACGCTCGCCACCTGGGCGAAGCAGGGCGCCGAGATCACGATGGTGATTATCACGAACGGCTCAAAGGGCAACGACGACCGCGCGATCACGTCGGAACAACTCGTCGTGATGCGCACGGAGGAGCAGGCGCGCGCGGCGCAGGTCCTCGGCGTCACGCATGTCGTCAACCTCGGCTACGAGGACGGCGTGCTGCAACCGACGATCGCCCTGCGGCGCGACATCGCGCGCGTCATCCGCCAGTACAAGCCGGACGTCGTCATCACCGGCGACCCGGACAGCCGGTTCGGTGGCGACTCCTACATCAACCACCCGGATCATCGGGCGGCGGCGGAAGCGGCCCTGTACGGCATCTTCCCGGCGGCGGGCAACTTCAATTTCTACCCCGAACTACTCGCCGAAGGGCTGGAGCCGCACGAGATCAAGGAAGTCTGGATCGAGGAATGGGGCGGCGGCACGACCTTTGTGGACGTTTCCGAGGCGATGGACACCAAAATCGCCGCCCTTGCCGAGCACAAGAGCCAGTTCGACATCAAGGATGTCGAGCAATTCGTGCGCCGCTGGACAGAAGAAACGGGCAAGAAGCACGGCGTTGGCTTTGCGGAAAGCTACCGCAAGATCACCCTCAATCGCCCGCCGGATGCCGAGACGGCGGCGGAACTCGTCAACGCGGGCGCGAGTGAGTTGGAAGAAACACCCGTCAGCGCGGAAGGGTAGCACGCAAATTCGCGGACAGCGCACACCCGGGTGGACTGTCAACAATGATTGCGGCGAGTTGGATGCACACCGCAGGATGCAGCGTGCCGACGATGCACCGTGCGAGGCCGATTATCGCTGAGAGAAAAGGGGCGCACGATGGATCAACCGACCTACGAGGGGTTGCTCAACGATTTTCAGCAACAGTGTCGTGCGGAGAACAATCTGCCCGACCTGACCGTCTCAGCAGGGCGGATGGACGCGCCCGTCGTCGTGCTGATCCACGGCATCGGCGGGAATGCGCAGCACTGGAGCGATCCCATCGGCCTGAACCCGAGCGACACCTGGCTTTTCAACCTCGATGCCCAGCCGCACGACGCCCACGGCCTCGGCTCATCCCCGCCCTATGAGCCGGGCAGCGTCACCGCGTGGGTTCAGTTGCTCCGCAATGAGGGGATCACCGCCATCACCTGGAGCCAGAGTCAGCCCGCCGATCTGATCCAGTATGCGGTGACGGAGGCAGTCGCTGTACTGAGTGCGCTGGAGCAGCGCGTTTTCGCCCCCTATGACCAGGATGCGGCCGCGAGCGGCGGCGCGGCCCCGCCGCTCATCCTGCTCTGCCACAGCCGGGGTGGCCTCGTGGCACGGGCGGCGCTGAAGCAACTCG
>JALYXG010000657.1 GCA_030947205.1 Chloroflexota bacterium | reverse complement strand
AATCGCCCGGTTGGGAACCCGTGCGGACGAATCGCGGGCCCGCGAAGCCCGGATCAACCACGGCGAATGCGCTGATCGCGCCCTCCACATCGCCGGTTGACCCGTCAACCGAAACGCTCACGGTGTAGTTGCCAATGGGCAGACCAACAGTTGCCACGACCACCGTACCGCTTCCAATGGCGTCTACGATGCCGGGGAAACTCGCCACGAGCGCCCCCTGATCGCCGAACTGCGATTGGCGCAGATGGAGGGAAACGTGCTGGCTCGGTTGAAAGTGGTTCAGGGTCGCCGTCACCGACATACCCGGCGCCACCGAGACCGTGTCCACCAGGACTTGCGGCCCGTCCGTCGTCGGATACGCGGCGACGCCCACGATGGCGAGCAGCGCGAACGCGACAAACGCACCGCCACATGCACGAACGAATTGAAACCGCGATCGAGAAACCAAGCGCCGGGCGCGCGACAGTCGGTGTGCCATGATCCTGCCCCCTCCTGCGAATACGTCACTGACGAAGCAGTATACGCGATGCGTAGGGGGACTGAAACGCGTGAATGCATCACTCGCTGGAGTCCTCATCCCGCCTAAAGGGCGCCCGGAGTCCTCGGCCCTTAAAAAGGGAAGCCCGACCGCTTGTGGTCGGGCTTTGTGCCGCGCGATAGTGCGCGGCTCGTCTATAGGAAACCCGTGAGACATCCGGCGGGCGGGCGGCAGACCCTTCTGTCTGCTTCGCTCGCGCGGCGCTACGGATAGACGCGACGACGACGGCTAACCGGCACCCGGATCGGTTGCGACGGTCGGACGACAACCGGGATCGGCGTCGTCTTGCCGAGAAAAGCGTCACGGCGCTTGGCGGCGGCGTGGAGCAGTTGCGTATATTTCTCCACCACCAGCGATTGGACCGAAACCGTCTTGTCCATGATATGTGCCTCCGTCCATCTGATCGCAGCGGCGTCGTGCGCCGCTCACCGTATGTAACGTTCGCTACGCATGATTTGTTCCTACGCGCAGCATGACAGGTTTTTTCCGCCGTTCCTATGCCCATCTGACCAGTATTGCGGCTACCTGAATGGGTAGGTACTCCATCATCCAATCGGCGGGTATCGAGCGGCTCTGATTAATAGTACGCACCAATGCTGAAGCGGAGATGAAGGATGTCTGAAACATCGCTGACGGGACGAAGGAGACAGTAGCGCGAGGCCGTTAGACAGAAAGAAACGCGCGGTGCATCATGCGCTCGCGCAATGGCTGACTACTGTTGGCAGACAGCGACGGGGCATACAATACGGGGCATGGGCGCGGTGGCCATCGCGATGGCGCTGGCATCGCTACTGCAAAAGAGAACACGATAGGCGCGCAGTATCGCGCGGGTGGGGCGATACGATGGGCATGGGAACGGAGCGCATGGGAAACAATGGAATGAGCCGCACGCCGGCGATGGACGCGCCGCATGTCGTCGCGCTCCCGGCAGTTGTGGAAACGAACGCGGAGGGGCGGGGCGGCGTGCTCGTCGTCCTAAGTGACCTGCATATTGGCGGCGACCCCGGTCAGGAAGATTTCTTCTGCCATGCCGAACTGATCGCGCTCCTCGATGATCTCGACCGCGAGCCCGAATCGGTGACCATCCTCATCAACGGCGATTTCTTCGAGTTCCTGCAAGTGACGGCGCCGCCGGGCGGGAACCGCGCGCAGGCAGTCGTCGAGCACCCGGATCACGCGGCGCTGTTCGCGCGGCTGCGCGCCTGGAATGCCCAGCCCGGCCATCGCACCGTCTACACTGTCGGCAACCACGACAGCGAGACGGGTTGGAATGCGGCGATCGGCACGTACTTGATCGCGCGGGGCGTCGTCCACGATGTCGCGCTCGGCTACGAACACTGCTTCGCGTCGGACGGCGGCGAACTGACGGTCTATGCGGAACACGGCAACGAAGAGGACAGCCAGAACGCGATTGTGGACTATGGTCATCCGCTGATCGTCCCGGTCGGCACGCACGTCGTCACGCAACTCGTCAACCGGATCGAACCGCTCGGCCGCTTCGCCGCACCGGACGACGCGACGACGCTCTCCGACATTGACAACATCTACCCGCTTGAATTGGTCGCGTGGTGGCTCTTTTCCAACTACTTCTACCGGCAGGCGCGGCGGTTTGTGCGCTATGTGCTCCTGCCCGCCATTGTCATCCTTTTCGCGCTGCGCTTCCTCAATAATGCGATCATCCGCCTTTCGCAGGGGCGGTTGCCGGAGTTTTCCGCCGGGCGCATCGGGCAAATCTTCGGTTTCTTGCTCCTCGATGTCGTCGTCGTACTCGGTCTTGTGCTGCTGATGCTGCGGCACGACTTCACGCGCTGGCGGAGGCGTACCGGCCTTCACGAACCGTTGCAGATCGTCGCGGAGGGCCAGGAGCACTACCGCTCCTCGTGCCGATCCTTTCTCGCGGGCGAGCGCCAACCGATGCACCGCCATGCTGCCCAGCGGGCTGCCGGAGCGGGGGCGGTGGATGTCTTCGTCTACGGGCACAATCACATCGCCGAGTTGGAAGAATACGTCGTCGGCGAGCGGCGCACGGCGTTCGTTAATACGGGCACCTGGATGCGCAAGATCGTCCGGCTGCCGACGCGGCTGAAGTTGCCGCCCGTCTTCATCCCGCAGTATCAGTTGACCTACGCCGTGTTGCGCATGACGCCCGCCGGCCTCGCCGTCACCCTGAACGAGCGGGTGAAACCGCTACCCTATCGCCTCGGCTGGGCGGAACAGATCGCCACCTTCCGCCTGCGCCCGCCCCTCCCATCGTCCGCACTCGCCGGTCGGGAAGTCACGCTGGCCAGCGTCACGTTGCCCGTGCCGAACACCGCCCCGGTGGAGCGCACACCGGTGTACGCGAGTGTTCGCTCGGGCGATAACTGAGAATACGGCAGCAGACGGCGGCGACTATTTGAGGACGTAGCCGAAAAGTGCGACGAGCAGGAAGAAGCCAAGCAGCGAGAAAAGCGTGAATGCCCAGGCGGGCGCGAGCGTGCGGAGCGTTTCATCGCTCTGGATCATCACGCGCTCGGTCCGGT
>JALYXG010000652.1 GCA_030947205.1 Chloroflexota bacterium | reverse complement strand
GTTCGACATGTCTCACACCTTCACAGGCGCGGGGAATGCCGGTTCGTGGCAGATCGGCACGCCGCCGCTCCTCAGCACCGCGCCGCTGCACGGCTCGCTCCAGATGTTCGCGGAGGCGGGGATGGGCACTATCCGCGCCGCGTCGTTGGCGCGCACGGACTACCTGATCGCGCTGATTGAGGCGATGGGCCTCACCGAGGCGCCCTACCACTACGGCATCGGCACGCCGCGCGATCACGCCCGGCGCGGCGGCCACATCGCCGTCGAGCACGCGGAGGGCACGCGGATCGCCAAGGCGCTCAAGACCAAGGGCATCATCCCCGATTTCCGCCCGCCGAACATCGTCCGCCTCGCTCCCATCGCCCTCTACACGTCCTATGAGGAGTGCTGGCAGGCCGCGCAACACCTCAAAGCGATCATTGATGAGCGCGCCTACGAAGCCTTCGCCATTGGCCGCGACCTAGTGGCGTAGGCTTCAGCCTGCGTGCCGTGTGCCGGGTGACAGAAGTCTGCATGAGAGATTGCAGGCTGAAGCCTACGCTATCGCTCAAAAGGCGTAGCGGATGCGGCAATAAGGCAAACGTTCGGCAAGCAGGGCACGGAAAGCGGCGACGAGATCGCGCTTGATATCCAAACGGTAGCGAAGGTTGTCGCCGCCCGCTTCCGAGGGCTTCGGCTCTTGGAGATCGGGTCGCCAGAGAAGTTCTTCGGCTTTCGGATGCCAGCCGAGATTCACGTCGTGCAACTGCGCGTTGTGCGTCAGGAAGATCACTTCCGCAGCCAGTTGCGCCTTCGCCCGCGATGACAGCGCAGCGTCAATCTGCGCGAAGAGCGCGGCGTAGTCGTCCAACCAGCCGTCGTAGACAATAATCGGTCCGAAGTTGATGTTCACCTCGTAGCCCGCTTCGACGAAATCATTGATCACGCCAATTCGCTCCGCGACGGGCGAGGTGCGCACGTCAACGATCCGCGCAATCGAGGCGGGCATTAGGCTGAAGCGGATGCGCGTCTTCCGCTGCGGGTCGTACGAGAGGAGATCGCGGTTGACGTATTTCGTCGCGAACGTTGCCTTGGCGTTCGGCAGCGTGCGGAAGAGCGAGACCAGGTCCCGAACATTGTCGCTGATCAGCGCGTCCACCGCGCAATCATTGTTGGTGCCAATCTCGTAGACCCAATCCGTCGGATCGGCCTGCGTCGGCGCAAACTTGAAACCCTGCTTCGCCGCGTGCCGCACAATTGCGGCGCAAATGCCGTCCATATTCACGAACGTTGTGATCGGGTTCGCTGCGCCCTTCCGCCGCGCGACGTAGCAGTAGACGCAGGCCATCGCGCAGCCGTTCGCGTGGGACGGCGCGACGAAATCGGTGCTCCGGTCGAAGGGACGCACCGCGAGCGTCTTTTTCACGCCCAGCACGAGCACCGTGCGCTTGACGCTGTTCCAATCGCCGATCAGCGCGTCGTTGCCGTGTAATTCGGGAATATTCCAGTGCGACGAGACCTCGATCCGCTCCGCATCGGGAAAACGTGCGAGGATTTCCTGCCCGCGCGGGATTTCCCGCACCGCTGGCTCATGGTAGATCGTTTCGATGTTGAGCAACGCCTGCGATGTCATCATTTCTGGTAGCATAGGCTGATGGACAGTAACAACTGAATCCGGCAATCGGGTAGGGCAGGTTTCCGGGCGTCCTGCGGGCAGCATGCCAAGCCTACAGGTTGAAAACCTGTGCCACCGAGCTAGTACCCAGTTACGTTGTTACTGTCCATCAGCCTGCGGTATCACTCCTAAAACTTCGCGGCGGGATCGGGGCGCGTGGCGACCAGCAGGTATTCGCTATCGTTCTGCCAGCGGACTTCCGCCGACTCAAATCCCTGAGCGGCGAGCATGTCGGTCAGTTTCTCGATGCCGATGCGGCGAGGTTTCGGCGGGCCTTGCCCCTCCGGCCCGTCATCGCGGAATTCGAGCACGGCGACGGTGCCGCCATGCCGGAGGACGTGGTGCATCT
>JALYXG010000642.1 GCA_030947205.1 Chloroflexota bacterium | reverse complement strand
CGAAACCGCGCCGCGAGGTTGGCGAGCATCCCCTTCAGCCCCGCGCCGACCTCGTTCCAGTCCATCACCGACTCCCGCTCCTCGTTGCCGCGCTGGCGTCGCGTCGGTCGCCGGAAGATGAACCGTGTCAGGAGCCAGATGAACCCGACGAGGACCACGGCGAGCAAAATAAAGCGGATCGAATCGGGCAGCGTGGCGACCTTGTGGTTCGCCTGCTCCGCTATCTGCCGGGGCGGGGCGGTAATGCGGGGCAGTTCGGCGACGTGGCCACCGGTGATCCTGTTGACGAGCGAGCTGAGCAGGAGGTAGAAAACGTAGGCGATCCAACTGATCACCGCGATAATCAGTTCAAGGATGAAATTGAGGACGACGAAAAGGGGGTGCAGGATCGCCGTCACCGTCTGCAGGAAGGTGTGCGACAGCACCGCCGACGCCAGCAGCCCAACGATGAGGATGAGCGCGACGGGCAGGACGAGCGGCCCGATCCACTGTGGTCCGAGCCGCCCCTGCGCGCGCAACCCCTCGATTTGCAGGCGGGCAAGTGTCACCGCGCTCAACGCGAAGAAGAAGAAGCCAACAACGAGGATGCGGACATGCGCGCGCGCCGGTGAATCCATCTCTTGCGCGGTGACGGTCAGGATGCTCGTCACGGCGACGACGATCACGCCGATGCGCAGCATCGTGTACGTCGTGTCGAGTGACGGCGTTTCCCGCAATCGCCCGCGTGCCCACAGGTAGACGATGACGAAGGTGATCAGCCAGACGGATGCCTGCGCCGTCGTGGGGCGGAAGATGTAGGCATGAACCGTCTCGCGGAGCCATGTGGGGTCCCATGGCGCGTACTGCCTGAATGCGCCGATGTAGAGCAAGGCAAGCAGCGTTGCCACGATCCCGGCGCCGATGGCAACCTCGTAATCCGGACTCCACAACTGGAACGCCTCGACGAGCCGAGGGATCGCCGCCGCCACGATCATCACGAGCAGGATCGCCAGCGGCGGTATCCCGCCCGCCCCACCTGTGGAAACCGTGCCCGGCGATTCGATCACCCCGACGACGAGCGAAACGAGCATCGCTTCCGCACAAATCAGCATGAAACTGAGCGCCGCCGTCCGCCAGTCCCATGACTTCAGCAAACGGCCGAAATAGCCGTTCAGGACGGAGTGCTGAGTACTGAGTGCTGAGTGCTGAGTGCTGGGGATTGAAGAGTCTCGATCATCGCTCATGGGACATTCTCTCTTTTCAGGTGAACGAATGTGTGAGTATGGAGCACTTCCTCAGTACTTAGTACTCAGTACTTTCTCTTTTGTTGCCGCCTCGACCGCCTGCCATGGGAGCCGGTGGACGAGGACACCGGGCAGGCCGGGATCGTCCACGAAGCCGAGGGCGACGATCACGATGCGCAGGCCGCGCTGCACGAGGTTCGCCAGCGCGCGGCGGAGCGGATCGGTCATTGTCATCGTGATGACGATCACCGTGCTGCCCCACGGGAAGCGGGGCGATTCCTGTGCCAGCGTCCCGGCGATGTTCACGTAGGTGAACGGTGTCAGCCGCGCGAGGCCTTCGAGGATGCGGGCGTATTGATCCTCGCGGCGACCCGGTGGGACACGCAAAGTCTGGTCGGTTTGCGCGAGCAACCCGTTCGCGAAGATGCCGACAGCGTACTTCTCCGTGTCCGCCCACTGCGCGATCGAGGCGGCGACGCTGATCGCCCGCTCCAGGTGCTCCTGATCCACGCCCTCATAGTAGCGCGCGACGGTGTCGAGGTTGAGGAAAATGGCGATCTGGAGGTTCGCGGTCGGCTCGTAGACTTTCGTCTGATATGCTCCGGCGCGGGCCGACGCCTTCCAGTGGATCGCCTTGAAGGGGTCTTCGGGGCGGTATTCGCGCGTGCCGACGGTGCGGGTCGGGTCGGTGATAACGGTGCGCCGGACATTTGTCTCGCCGAGCAGATGGCGCGGCGGCAGGCCGAGTTCATCGAGCGCAACGAGACGGGGGTAGACCGTCAGATATTGTTCGCCGGGCAGCGATTGCCGGTGGGCGAAGAAGCCAAACGGATCGCCCGCGCGGACCGTCACCGGGCCGACGCGGAAGTAGCCGCGATGGGGGCATTGGATCGTCAGGTGCCAGGTGATGCGCTCGTACCAGCGGAGTGCGGTGAAGAATGAGACGATCTGTGTGCCTGGCGACTCCGACTGGAACGCCTCCCAATCGCGGACGCGGACGCGTGCCGCCACCGCATCCTCCACGCGCACCCACGGCATCGGCAGCAGTTTTTTGTTGGTCATCCGCAGCGTCAGGTGGAGCGATTCGCCCGCGAAGCAGCGGTCGGCGTCCGTGTCGCGCTCGAAGAGCAGCCGGTCGAGGACGTGTTTGTTCCAGAACCACGAAAGGGCGAGCGTCAGGAGTGTAATCGTGCCGATTACCGTCACGGCGGGCTGGCCGAGAATCATCCCGAAGAGGATGACCAGAACCGAACCCGTGACCCATGCCTGGCCGTAGATGGCCCCGGTGCCCATTGAGAAACCTAACCCCCAGCCCCCTTCCGTCACTCGGCGTGGGAAGGGGGAGTGACAAAGCAAATGCTAGACGGCTTCGACGGGCACGGGCACTTGTGCGACGAGATCGCGCAGGATGCCCTCAACATTGCGGCCGCGCAGACGGCTTTCGGACGAGAGGATGATGCGATGCGTCAGGATCGGCGCCCAGAGCGCCTTGATGTCTTCCGGCGTCACGTAGTCCCGCCCACGGATCGCCGCGTACGCCTGCGCCGCGCGGTAGAGGGCGAGCGATCCGCGCGGCGATGCGCCGAGGCCGATGGACTCATGCTCCCGCGTCGCCCGCACGA
>JALYXG010000620.1 GCA_030947205.1 Chloroflexota bacterium | reverse complement strand
AGAAGGCCGCATTCCAACCATCTTTGCCTTGCTGGATCGGCCCGTAGAAGAGCGGCGCCTGGCTGCCGAAGGGATCGCCCTTCGGGACGTTGTAGAAGTATTGCGTCGTCTGGAGGAAGCCAACGCGTGGATCACGGAAATATCCGAGCGTCCGGTCGAGGAATTCGGGCGAGGCGATTTGGTCGGCGTCGAGGAAGAGGATGAATTCGCCGTCTGTCTGATGCAGCGCATTGATCACGTTGCCGGCCTTCGCGTGGCGCGGCATATCCTTCCACGCCTTGGAGCGGGCGATGTAGTCCACACCCTCCTCTTCGGCAGCTTTGCGCATCTCAGGCCGCGCGCCGTCGTCGAGGATGTGCGTGATATGGGGATAGCGGATCGCCTGGGCGGCGCGCGCGGTCTTGCGCACCAGTTCGACCGGCTCATTGTACGTACAGATGAAGACATCGACCAGCGCGTGCTCCGGCGGTGGCGGCGGCTCCCCGCGCTCGCGCAATTTCCACATCGAGACGCAGAAGAGCGCGGTGTCCAGAAAACTGTATGTCTCTGCAGCGAGCAGCGGCACAGCGATCCACCAGTTGGCCCAATTGATTGAGCGGACATACCGCCAGGTAAGGTAATAGATCGCGAGGGCGAGGTTCGTCGTGATCATCAGTCGCAGCAGGCTGAGACGCACAGCGGCACGCGTCGCGGGATCGCGCGGCACGAGCCACCGCAGCAGGCGCGGCGCCGGGCGGTGGGAGGCGTACGGGTCCGCATACGTCGGGACGTAAGGGCCTTCCTGTGGGATGTATGCGGGGATGTGGGGCATAAAGGAGATGAAGGACGTATCATCCTCCTGATCCAGCCCCGCAGTATCTGTTACGGTCATCTACCTTTCCTTCTCTCGCCCGTCCGGAACGCGCCAACTTATAACAGCGACGAAATGCGAAGAATACGAACCAACCCTATTGACAAACATCGGTCCGTATCGTTACGCCCACTAGTGTAACGATAAACTACAGTATACGTTACGCGGTCAAGGGTAGATGCAGACGAATCGCGCGACGATTCGGGCAATGTCCGTTCGCTTGCCACCTTCCTTCGCCGCCGATGCCACGCCGGCGTCCAAGCGCATTCATCTCTTGAGCTCGTGTTTGGTGAGCGACCCGCGCCCGCGAAGGAGCACTTCGCAGTCCCAAGTCTCGACCGTGGGGACTGCGAAATGGGTGCGAAGGAGGACGGAGAAGCTTCGTTCGCGTGTCCGCCTGCGCACCATTCTTTTTCACCAAGCGTGCTTTCACGCCCTCGGTCCGTTACGTCAAATGGCCGCCATAGGTGGGTGATTTGGCAGCGGCGCTGAAGGCGGCGAGAGAAGCGGACGAGGAGTTAACGCGCCAGTCCGTCTCCTTGTTTGCGTCAAACCAGATGATCGCGTGCAGGCGGGGGAAGCGTTTCGGCACGTCGCTGAGCAGACCCTGCGTGATCCACGCCGCTTTATCCCCACCGAGTTCGCTGGAGCCCATCTCGCCGATCAGCATCGGCTTCCTCGTCATCTGAGCGATCGCATCGTAGGATGGACCGAAGAGGTCGGCAAACGTCGTCCACCGCGACCACGACTGGCTCGTGCCGAAGTTGTAGCCATCGAGGCCGACCCAATCCACCGCCGCGTCGCCGGGATAGATCTGCGTGAAGGGTGTGCTCCCGTTATACATGACGTTCGGCGACCAGACCCAGCGGACGTTGGTCGCACCCTCCTGCAGGAAGATGGCGCGCACATGCTTCCACATCGCGCTGTACTGCGCGGCGCTGTTGCCGTTCGCGTTCGCCGCCCACGGATACCAGTCGCCGTTCATCTCGTGCGCGAACTTGAGGTAGAGCGGCCTGCGCCAGCCCGCCGCCGCCCGCGCCCACTGGCGGACAAAGTCGTCGTGCGCGCCGGAAGTGATCGCGCCGAGGCGGTACGCGGGCTGATTGACACCGGCGGCAGGATCCCACGGCTCCCAGGTAATCATCGGCATGGCGCCCCGATTGGCGACGGCGTCCATTTTGACCGGATCGAAGGCGCTATTGCCCACCGTCGCCCAGTCCTGATACCACATAACGATCGCCGGTGTGACGCCGACCATGCTCGTATACGCGCCTATCTGCGACGGATCGCCGGGCGCATCGGCGATAAACGCCCCGAGCGCCACAGCCGTCGTCTTCGTCAGCGCCGAGACGGTCGTCGCTTGCATCATCATCGCGAGCAGTCCGAGCAGGAGTGGCACACAATGCAACGGTATTCTCAATCGCGGACGCAATCGTTCCCCCAATCCCACCGCGCCGAGAGCGGCCCTCACAACATCCCCAACGTATTCACACCATAATCGGGCGCACCGACAAGCCAGGAACCGCTCTGCTTCCACACATCACAACGAAGGAACCGAGCGAGAAGTGATGCCAACGGCACAAATCATTGTACTTCTGTACACGAAACACCGAAAATGAATCGAGTACTACAGCGAAACTTTAGCGTTCGTACTGCGTTTCTGGTCAGATTCGGCAGGTAGGATGCTGTCGGGTAGATTGCCATTGTGTTCCAATCTTTTTCCGTTAGGCAATCATTATTTGCTTCTCTGCGCCTCACTCGTTACCCTTCCATACGCCTCTTCACCGTATGACACGTCTGATGAACATCAAAAACTTGATTGCGTACTGGGTTCACAGGCTGGAAAGCCTGTGCTACCGGTAGAGCAGGCTTTCCAGCCTGCTGCCCCACGATTACCTGGTTAAGATGGATGCAGCGGCGCGGTGTACCAGAAGTACACAGTTGGGATCGAGCGTTTGACCGGATTCCCGAACTCACCCGGGTCGAGCCGACCAGCGCATCGTCAGCGTGAACCGCTCGGCGACGGATCGGCCACGACATCAACATTGACGGTGGTCGCAACTGCGACCGTACGATAGAGCGGTCAGCCGTCCTTGTAGCGCCCGACCAGCCAATCGGCCTGCTCTTCGCTCACGCCGACGAGCCGGAAACGGAGGTCAATGCGCGCGAACGATGTCGGCGATTGGCGGTCCCGCAATCCCTCGATAGTCACTTCCATCCGCGTGAGCGGGATGCCCGCGTCTTGTGCGGCCCGCTCGACCAGCGTGACGCCGCATGACGAGACCCCGGCGAGGAAGGCGTCGCCCGAAGTGATCTCCTCCCCAATCGTCGGGCTGTCAATGATGAAGTGATGATTGCGCACGGTGTTCATGCTGCGGCCGACCGTGCCGCTGCTGTAAGAGCGCACCGTGTTGACGAGATACTGCTCGCTCATGCTCCACCCCCTGTGGCATCCACCGCGTCCCGGCCCCCGCAACGGCCGACGATGCGCTATCGTACCGTATTGCACGACGACATTGCACGATGGGGTTTGCACGCGTGGAGTGTTAGGATGGCGCGGAAGACCCGCTCGTGAAACTCGACCGCCACGAGGCGCTAAGGAGGAACCAATGAACTACTTTCGCATCTATGCAGGCCCGGACGGCGAAAGCCACTTCGAGGATGTCCCCGTCGCGCTGGACGCAGGGCGGGGCGGCTCGGAGTATTCTGACCTCTACCCGGCGACAGGCGTTATCTTCCGCCGCAGCCCGGCCGATCAGTTGCTGGATTGGCACCCCGCGCCGCGCCGCCAATTCGTGGTCACGCTTTCCGGCGAGGCGGAAGTGGAGGCGAGTGACGGCGAAGTCCGCCACATCGGGCCGGGCACGATCATGCTCGCCGAGGACATCACCGGCAAAGGACACATCACGCGCGGCTTCGGCGCCCAGGAGCGCCTTTCCCTCTTTATTCCCCTGCCCGACTGAAACCGACGGCATCGGAGACGACCAGGAGCGAAACGATGCAATTGATTGACCTTTCGCGCGAGATCTATCATCGAGAGCCGACCGGCGCGGGTGGCGTGCCACCGCAAGTCTGGGTTTGGCGCTCCCACGAGGAGACGAAGCCGCTTTACACCAACGGCTACTCGTTCACGAACCGCTTGCTGACTTTTCCCGACCATACCTCCACACACGTTGACGCTCCCCGCCATTTCGACGCGCGCCCCGACGCGCCCGACATCGCGACCGTTCCGCTCGATTGGTTCTATGGCCCCGCCCTCTGCCTCGATGTATCGGCAACGCGCTGTGCAGGATGGATTGACGCGGACGACCTCGCCGCCGCCTGCGACCGTCATGCCCTCGCCCTCGCCGCACACGACATCGTCCTGCTCGCCTCGGGCCATCATCGCCGCACGTACCCGCGCCCGGAGTTCTTCACCGCCTATCCGGGCATGACGCCCGACGCGGTGCGCTGGCTGCACGCGCGCGGGGTGCGCAACTTCGGCGTCGAGACGCCCAACCCCGGCCACCCCGAAGACCGGACGTTTGAAGTCCATCTCCTCTGCCAGCAACTCGACATGATCCACATGGAGGGGCTGGCGAACCTCGAAGCGGTCGCGGGCCAACGCTTCACCTTTATTGGCTTCCCCCTCAAAATCCGCGACGGCAGCGGCTCCCCGATCCGCGCGGTCGCCTGTATCGAAGAGGAGTAGTGAGGGATGGCCTGTACAACACGGCGATGATGCGCGTACGATTTGGCTTCTTCGGTGGTAGCAGGCTTTCCAGCCTGCTTCTCGGGCGGGGAGGCAGGCTGGAAAGCCTGCTACCACCATGTTTTCGCTGACGAAGTGCGTTGATTCTCATGGTGTTACGGTACCCAAAGAAGGAGATGATCGTGGTTTCGTCCGTCGCTTCCCCGACTGAACTCAGCGCGCTTGCCGACCTGTTCCTCGTCCGCCGGGACATTGCGTTCCTCAACCACGGCAGTTACGGCGCCTGCCCGCGCCCGGTCTTCGAGACGTATCAATCCTGGCAACGCGAGTTGGAACAGCAGCCCGTCGAGTTTATCAGCCGCCGGATGCGCGGCCTGCTCGCCGAGGCGCGCGGCGTGCTGGGCGATTACGTCGGCGCCGCCGCCGACAATCTCGTCTTCATCCCGAATGTCACCTGGGGCGCGAATGCCGTCGCCCGCTCGCTTGCGCTCCAGCCCGGCGACGAGGTGCTCGCGACGGACCTCGAATACGGCGCGGTAGATCGCACCTGGCGCTACTACTGCGCCCAACGCGGCGCCCGCTACATCAACCAGCCGATTGCCCTGCCGGTGACGACCGCCGAGGC
>JALYXG010000604.1 GCA_030947205.1 Chloroflexota bacterium | reverse complement strand
TCGCCGCCTTGTCGCCGATGGAGTACCTGGAGGATATTCGTGCGCCGCTGATCGTTCTGCTGCACGATCGCGGTGATCAGGTGGTCCCCGTCGGCGAGTCGCGGCGCCTGCGCTCCGCCCTCGCCGGGCATGCCGGAGTGCAGTACACCGAGATGCTCTTTCAGCATCTGGACCCGGCCAAAGGGAAGCTGCCGCTATTCCGCCTCGTCCGGGAGTTCGGCAAGTTCTTCCGCGCCGTGTACCCGATGTTCCGGCAAGCGGCGGCTTCGTGATGGCAAGCCCGGATACAATCTTGTGGAACTCGCGGTGAGCCCGAGGCGCATCGTCTTTCCACTCGCGAAATGGGAGGTTTGCGACACATGCCGCACCTGTTGTATTCGCCACACGATGCGGACGAACGGAGAATGATCCATGGTGACCCAGCGCCACTTCACCTCGATGGCGTCCGCCCCAGCACTGTTGGGTTATCGCGATACGACCCAGCAAGCAGGAGAGTGGGGCACTGTGCTGTTCTCCCACGGGTTCGGTAGGGCGAAGGAGGAGTCGCTCGCGGAGACTGCACTGGGTTACGCGATGTGACCTTCGGGGAAGATGGTTCGACCGTCCGTGCAGGGAGGGAACCGCAACTGCTGGCGCCCCTACGGAACACGGCGATTGGCTTGCTCCGACGCAACGGAGCGACCAACATCGCCACTGCCTGCCGTCGCTACGCTGCATAGCCCGCGCTTGCACTCGCCGCAGTCGGACTTTCCGCCGAGAATGAATAAGCCCTGATCTGTAAATCATACAAGGGGCCGGGGGTGAGGTTTTTGTGCGATGATTCATCAGGGAGGGTGTCGGCGGAGCGGGAGTAACAGGACAGATGGAAGACCGGACGGGGCACTGGCTGGCGGGGCGGTATCGCCTGGATCGCCACCTCGCCACGGATAAGACCGGGGAGTGGTACGAGGCGTGGGACGGTGCGGCGCTTCTGCAAGTCGTCGCGCATCTCCTCGCGCCCACGATGCGCGAGTCGCCCGGCGCCATCGCGCGTTACGAAAAACAGGCGGATACACTGCGCGCGCTCGGACTGCGCGCACTCGTCGCGGTGCGCGGGATCGAGCGGGACGCCGGAACCTCCTTTGTCGTGCAGGACATGTCTCCCGGCCAATCGCTCACCGCGCTCCTCGCCGAGCGTGCTACGCCGTTCAGCCCCGAGGAAGCGGCGCGTATCCTCCGACCCGTTGCGGGGGCGCTCGACGCGCTGCATGCGGCGGGCATCGTCCACCGGCAGGTCGCGCCGGAAACGATCATGGTCGGGCCGGATGGCGGCGGCATCCTCGCCGTGCCGCCGTTCGTGCCGCCGGGGATGGATGCAGCGGTCTTTGGCCCGTCCGCGTTCCTTAGCCCGGAGCAGTCGGACAGCCGCGCGCTGACCGGCGCATCGGATATCTACGCGCTCGGCGCGGTACTGTACGAAATGCTCGCGGGCAGGTCCCCGTTCACCGGGGAACACGCGCCGCGCGATGTACCGGAAACGCGGCGCGTGCAGTGGGAGCAGATGCATCATGCGCCCGTCGCGCTCGGTGGGCGGACGCCGGTGCTCTCCGATTGGGTTGACCACGCGCTGTTGAGCGCGCTGAACCCGAACCCCGCTGCCCGCCCGCCGAGCGCATCCCATCTGATCGCCGCCATTGCCGAGGCGGACCGCGACGAGGCGCAGATGACGGCGGCGATTCCACATGCGGGGGATACAGACGCGACAGGCTTCGTCCCGTGGACATCGGACGGCTTCGCCCTATCGGACGATCTCGCCCCCGATTCCGAATACACGGGCCTGTTCGGCGTGCCGGATCTGCCGGAGCGACACGCGGGCGGCGGGCGGCGAGGGACGGTGGGTCTACCTGTGCTGGCGGCGCTCACGTTCCTTGTGATCGCCGCCGCGCTCGTCCTCGGCACGCTGGTCGTCCGGCGCAATAACCAACTGACGGCGGACGAAGGCCACTATGGGGCGGCGGAAAGCGCGCTCGGCCAGGGTAACTACGACGCGGCGGTCGCCGAGTTCGGCGCGGCGGGCACGTACCGAGACGCACCGGCGCGGGCGCGGGCGGCGCAGACCGAGAAGGAGCAGCGGGCGAATTATGACGCGGGCAGCGTGGCGTTCGACCGGGAGGATTACACCGCCGCCGCTGCCTCTTTCGGCAAGGCGGGCGCTTTCCGTGATGCGACGCAGCGTCGGGCGGACGCCATGCGGCTCGCCGACCAGAAGCAGGGATACACCGACGGTCAGCGCGCGCTGGCACAGGGTGACTACGAGACCGCCGCCGCCTCCTTCGCCCGTGCCGGGGACTACAGGGACGCTCCGCAGCAGGCGGCGCAGGCGCAAGGGCTAATCGGGCAGCAGCGGCAATATCGAACGGGTCAGGACGCGCTGACGCGGGAAGATTATGCGACTGCCACGGCGGCCTTCCGCGCAGCGGGCAATTTCCAGGATGCGCCGCAGCAGGCGATGCAAGCCGAGAAATTGCGTACCCAGAAGGCGGCATACGACGCGGGCGCGGACGCATTCGCGCGGGAGGACTACAAAACCGCCCGGCAGCAGTTCGAGGCAGCGGCCAATTATAAGGATGCCGCGACGCGCGCGATGCAGGCGAATCAGGAAGAGATGCTGCTCGCGAAATATACGAGCGCACAAACGCATCTGCGCGTATCCCAATGGAAGGACGCCTACGCCGACCTGCAGGAGATCAAGAAGCAACGCCCCGACTACAAGGATGTTGCGGCGGTGATCGCCCACCTCGAGAACGATGTCGTCAACCCGACGACGGTGGATCTCTCCGCCGCATTGAACGTGACCAACGACTATAAAGAGTCCTGGGTACCCGTCAACAACCTGATCGGTCAGCCGGTGACGTGGTTGTACATCGTCGCGCGCCAGTCTGTTTCCGATGCGCGTCCCGATCAGATCAGCGCCATCTCCATCGCGCTCGTTGCCAAACAGGGAGCAAAGGAAGCGCTGAACGGCGAGACGCCCGTGCTCGCCGCGAACAGCGACCTGCGCGACCGGAATGCCCTCCGTGCCGGGGAAAAACTCTTCGTGCCGACGGAAAAGGGGCAGACCTTCGAGACGGCGGAGTTCGGCAAATACCGCGCCCGGCTGACAATGACGACCCTCGCCTTCCCGCTACGCATCCCCGGCAACGACAGCGCGGGAACACTCACGACCTTTTTTAGCCGCCTGACCGTTGAGGTGACGCTGACGCCGAAGACGCCGTGAAATCCTCTACGGATCAACCTGGCTGGGGAGCAGGTCGAACGGGGTCGAGGCCGTCCGCTGTGTCGTGTCGCCCCGCGCCGAGAAGTACTGTCGCCCGACCGGAATCCGCCCATCCACCCCCGCCGGGTAGGCGATCTGGTAGAGCGATGCGTCGCCCAATAGCGCCTTGCCGATCTGGTACTGGATCGGGCCGGGGAAGAGCTGGATGACAACGACGGCTACGCCCGCCTGGGTCGCCTTGACGGTGGCGAGGAAGTGCGCCGTCTGGTCGGGGAAGGTCTGCCAGAAGGTGACCGTCTCATTCGGGCGGAAGTTGCGCGCCGTCAGGAGGAGGTAGTCGCTG
>JALYXG010000585.1 GCA_030947205.1 Chloroflexota bacterium | reverse complement strand
ATAATCATCCAGTAGAAGGGCGCGAGGACGAAGAAAAGGACGAGCGCGAGGGCGATCCACGCCGGCAACCGGCCGAGGACGTTCGGACGCTCCTTCATCGTCTTCGTGCGCACCTTGCCGCTGGCCCGATTGCGCGCCTCACCGAGGTCGGACAGGTACGCGCTCAGGTAGCCGAAGCCCAGCCCAAGCCCGAGGAGGATAGCGACCATCAGGAATGCGCGGATGAACATGCCGCTATTCATCGCATACAGCATGACCGCGAAGAGCGCGATACCGACGTACAGGAGTATCTTGCCGTATCGCTCGGTGAACCGGTCGAGTGCGGTCTCCTGCACCTGCTGATCGGAGCGGCGCATGTAGCGGGCGAGGAAGAAGATGAAAACGGCGAGGATTGGCACCATCATCAGCGCGACCGCCGCGCCGGGGCCGAACTGCAAGCCCTGGATCGCCTTCTCATAGGCAAAGACGACGAACGGCCGCGTCGAACCGCCCGGCCCGCCCCCGGTAAGCAGGTAGATCACATCGAACGAGTTGAACGTCCAGATCGTGGAAAGCAACGTCGTGACAAGCAGGACGTAGCGCAGGCCCGGCAGGGTGACATTGGTGAATTTCTTCCACGAACTCGCGCCGTCCACGGAGGCGGCTTCGTAGAGATCGCTGTCAATCGCCTTCAGTCCGGCGAGCAGATTGAGCGTGAAGAACGGGATGCCCTTCCAGACATTGACGAGGATGACGGACGGCATCGCGAGGTCCTGCTGCCCGAGCCACGAGGCGGGGATGCGGTCCACGAGATGCAAACTGATCAGGACGTTGCCGAGGTGCGAGTAGATGAGCGCCTTATTCAGGCCGCCAAAGATCGGATCGAAGATCGAGCGCCACGCCAGCGCCGTCACGACCGTCGGGACGATCCATGGCAACAGCACGAGGCCGGTGAGGATGGAACGGCCCCGTCTCAAGTTATGCAGCAGCATCGCGGCGATCAACCCGGCGGCGACCTTGAAGATTTCCGAATAGGTGGTGAAGACGACCGTATTCTTGACGGCATCCTTGAAAAACTTGTCATTGAGCAGGTCTTTGTAGTTTTGCAGACCGACATAGTGCGTCGCGTTCGTCAGTTGCCGGGTCGTGAAGCTGAGGCGGATCGCGTCGAAAAACGGCACCGCGATCAGCCCGGCGAGCAGGAGGATAAGCGGTAAGATGAACGGCAATGCGACGGCCCAGTCCGGGCCGAAGGCTCTGCGCACCCAAGAGGTCGTGCGCGGTGCGGTAACGGGGGCGGCAAGTGTTTGCTGTCGCGTCGTCTGTGCCATTTTTTCCCTGCTTCGTTGCGTATGGGCGGGGAACCCGCGCCAACCGGCTACGTTCGGTCCCATCTCAAATAGGGTGCTTTTGCGAGTATAGCACAGTTTCCGCACGAGAGATGTGGCGGATGCCCGTCGTCTGGCCGGAGTGCTATTATTTCCGGAGAGGAAGACGTGCCCGTGAATAGTGACGTCTCGGCAGACGCACAGTTGTGCCATGCGGTCAGGAATATGGCGCCGCGTACAACGAGGGAATTGTGAGGAGCAAGACATGATGAGTGGCAACAGTCTGCGATCGGCTCGCCTATCGCGGCGGAGCTTCCTCGGTGGCATCGCAGCGAGCGCGGGGGCGACGATCCTCGCCGCGTGCGGTGGCAGTTCGAATCCGACAGCGACCAGTGCGCCCGTCACATCGGCGACCACCGCGAGCGGGACAACCGGCGCGTCCGTCGCGACACGACCGGCGACGACCGGTTCCGCAATTTCGAGCACGGCGGCAAGCACAGCGGCGAATACCGCGTCCACGAGCGGCACGACCGTCGCGAGCACGACAGCCGCCAGCAGTGTGACGAGCGGCACGGCGGCCGCTGGCACATCGTCCGCCGCGTCGTCCACGGGGTTCACGCTGCTCCCCACGCCATCGGCGACGCAGTTCAAGGGCCAGTCCTTGCAGGTGATCGCCCGGCAGGAGTACTTCAAGGAGGTCGAGGGGGCCTTCGATGCTGAGGTGCAGAAATTCGCCCAGCTCACCGGATCGAAGATCGAGAATAACCGCATCAATGAGGACACCGGCCAGGTCGTCCAGAAGATGGACGCGGCGGTCAAGGCAGGCAACGGGCCCGATATCGCCTATTTCGACCGCTTCGTGCCCGAACTGTACCAACTCGGTAACATCGTTGATGTTTCCGATGTGGTCGGTCAAATCTCGGACGCGTACGGCGCGCCGGAAGACAATGTGCGGATCAACGCGACCGTCGGCGGCAAATATTACGGCATCCCGTACTCCACGCAGGGGGCCGGTTATTTCGCGCGCAAGGACTGGCTCACGGAAAAGAATATCAAGATTACGGACGTGAAGACCTTTGAGAACCTGCGTGATGTTGCATTGGAGATTTCCGATCCGGCCAGGAATCGCTATGGGTGGGGCATGACGGTTAACCAGAGTGGCGACGGCAACGGCCTGATTCAGGGTGTCATCAATGCGTACGGCGGCGCAGGTGCGAGCGATGACGGCAAGAAGGCGATCTTCAATTCGCCGGAAACCGTGCAGGCCGTCACTTTCCTCGGGGACATCTACACGAATCCAAAGTACAAGAACATGCTCCCGCCCGGCGTGCAGAGCTGGAACGACACCGGCAACAATGAGGCGTGGCTGGCGGGCGTGATCGGCATTACGACCAACCAGTTCTCCCTGTACGCGCAATCCAAGGCGACCAAGAACCCGGTATACGACAACACGGTCGTCTTCCCCGGCGTCATTGGCACCTCTGCGGATCGCCCGCTCGCCTTCGGGAACTATTCGTACTTCGTGATTTTCAAGGGGGCGAAAAACCCGGATCTGGCGAAAGCGCTCGCCAGGTATCTCGTCGGCGGATCGGCGCTCGTCAACATCGTGAAGCCCGCCAACGGCCTCATTTTGCCCGCGTACAAGAAAGTCTGGGAGTCAGACCCGTATTACTTGAACGGTGATCCCGTCTTCTCCGCCTCGCGCGCCGTCGTCGAGCAGCCGCTCCCGATCGCGACCAAGACGGGCTTGCATTTCCCGCAGACGCCCAGCCCCGCCTGGCAGCAGGCATACAACAGCTACATCCTCACCGACATGATGGGCCAGGTGATCCAAAAGGGGGTCAAGCCCGCCGACGCGGTGAAGCAGGCGAGCGACCGCATCGTGGCGGCATTCAATCAGCTTGGCATCCCGCAGTAGAACCGACCCGCGTTTGCGGAGCGCTGAAAATGAAAGGAAGGAGCGGATATGCGGTCCGCTCCTTCCTTTGGGTTTCGTCAGTGGTCGGTTACTGGGGCAGGCCGAGTTGAACCGCCGCCGCGACGAGTTGATCGTGGGCGGTTTTGACCGCGTCGGCGACCTTGGTCCCCTTCTGGATGATGCTGCCCATCATGTCGTTCAGGATATGCTGCCCGTTGACGCCCTGCTCATAGATCGGGCTTGGCGACTGCGGGAAGGCATAGCCGGTCTTCGTCGTGATCGGCAGTTTGCCCTGGATGATTTGCCGCAAGGCGGGGAAGGAGGAATCGCCGGTATTGTAGAAGGGATCGGCATTCCAGAGATTCTTGTAGGTCGGCATAATCAGGCCGAGCGACGGCTTGGCGAGATTGAGGAAGGCGGGGCCACCGGCGAGGTACAACGCCGTCGCTTTCGCCAGTTCGGCGTTCTTCGCGCCCTTCGGGACGGCGAGATAACCCGAACCCGGCGTGGCGATCACCTGCTCGGTGGCCGGGCCGACGAATCCGGGGGCGATTGCGGTCTGGTCGAAAAC
>JALYXG010000584.1 GCA_030947205.1 Chloroflexota bacterium | reverse complement strand
CCCCGGACATACGCGCGGTACGACAGGTAGAAGGGGAGCAGCCGCCGGAGTTGCTGATCGCCGCTCGCGGCGATATACGCATCAATGAATGCCGCCGCGAGATCGGCCCGTCCATAGCGGGTGAGGTCCATCGCGAGGAATGCGACATCCGCTGCGACGTCCGCGCAGCGATAGCGTGGGCTGAACTCGAGACAATCGAAGAGCAGGAGCCTGCGTCCCTCGACGCAGATGTTCGCGCAGTGCAGATCGCCGTGGCCGTCCCGGATGCGGCCCGTGGCCACGCGCTGCGCGAGCAGGGCGGCGTGTTCGCGGAGAAAGTCACGCGCATACGTCTCGATGCGCGCCTCACAAGAAGCCAGGAGCGTGCGGCCCACAAACGGCGTCTCCTGAGCGAAGTTCTCCTCCCAGTTCGCGCGGACGGCGTCCGGCGTGCCCCACTCATCGATGCCCGGTCCAGTGGCCGCCGCCGCGTGGAAGCGGGCCAGTCGCCGGGCGATGCGCCGGACGAACGGCGCGTCCACGGCACCCCGTTCGAGCAGGGCGGGCAGCATCCCGCTCTCGGGGAGCCGCCGCATCCGCACCGCAGGCTCGACGACGCGCCCGGGGCCGCCGACCCAATATGCGCCATCGCGCTCCATAATCTGAACGACACCACCGTACACATTTGGGCAGAGCCGCCGGTTCAACGTTATCTCCACGGCGCAATCGGCGGCGCGCCGCGCGAAGGTGGAGAAATCGAGGAAGCCGAAGTTGACAGGCTTCTTCAGTTTGTACGCGTACGGCCCCGCGAGGATCACCCAGGAGATGTGTGTCTCATGCACGCGCAGATTGTCGGCGGGATGGGGGTATGCTTCCGGGCGCAGCAAGGCCCGGATCAATGGGGGAAAGTCGCGCATCTGCGGCGAGGGACCATTGGGCTGGGATGATGTGATGGTGCGTTGCACTGCCATGTACCTCTCTTCCGCTGTCGATCACCGACCGTGAGCTACGGCCAATTGGCGCCGTGTCGGCGATGCGGGACGCTGCATCGCATGACGCGTATGAAATGCACTTGCGCGAACAACTCTCTATTCTCCGATGAATTCTCGGTATGAGGCAGGATTTCCGTCCTGCGATCCCGATGGCTGGTGCGACATGTTCCCATCGCTGGAGCGCGCAGTGGAGACGATCAAGACGATGGAGCATGAAAAAGTGATGGCTGAATCGAGGCCTGGTCTCCTATGCCCTGGTGGTCATGCGGGCAAGGGGGGCTCGATGAAGCGGATCGACGCAATGATGCCTGCCACGTCGGCGTCCCCGCCGACGCTGCCGTATTCTACCTGAATGGTGTACTGGCTCCCGGCATGCGTGACGGTCAGCACCTCGCCGCAGCGTGCGGGTTGAGCCGACATCAGTGCGAGCGCCTCGATCCACTGGCTGTCGAGCGACTTGGCGAGATCCACGCGCCGACATTGGTGATCGTCGGTGACGGCGACGTGCCGGATGTGATCGAAACGGCGGATGTGCTGGCGCGGGGGATCGCGGGCGCGCAGAAGATCGTTGTGCCCGGTGTCGCGCATATGGTGAACATGGAAGTGCCGGACGCTTTCAACCGTGCGGTGCTCGACTTCCTCCGTCAGCACTGATCTCAACATCGGTAGCGTAGGCTTTCCAGCCTGCGGCCCCTGTATCCCATGTCGCGCGGGGACGCAGGCTGGAGAGCCTACGCTACCACCTGACGGAGGAAGTCGAGCACGGCACGGTTGAAAGCGTCCGGCACTTCCATGTTCACCATATGCGCGACACCGGGCACAACGATCTTCTGCGCGCCCGCGATCCTCCGCGCCAGCACGTCCGCCGTTTCGATCACATCTGGAACGTCGCCGTCGCCGACGATCACCAATGTCGGCGCGTGGATCTCGCCAAGCCGCCCGATGGCCGGTGGATCGAGGCGCTCACGCAGCGCGTCAACCTCCGGCAGCCGGTGGAGCGCGCCGTTCATCTCGCCGACCCGCGCACGCACGGACGGGTTCACCTGATCGGGCGTCCGCTTCGGGCCGTCCACCCAGAGGCGGTTTTCCTCCTCTACCGCCGCGTCAATCCCGTCGCGCGCGCGTACCGCGTCAATTTCCTCATCCACACGCTGCATCTCCGCCGACGGTTGCGTGCCGCCAAGCCCGGACGCGACGGCGACGAGCGCGGAGACCATCTCCGGGTGCTGGAGCGTGAAATCAATCGCGA
>JALYXG010000553.1 GCA_030947205.1 Chloroflexota bacterium | reverse complement strand
AGAACCCCGCGCGTTTATCGCAGACGTTATTGAGCGGTTCGTTCGCGACGAAACGGCGCAGGTTTTCGCGCGCAATAGTCAGGGTGCGCTCCTGCGTCTGCTTGGAGGCGGCGGAGCAGTGGGGCGTGAGAATCAGGTTCGGCGCGTCCCAGAGCGGATCGTCCGGCGGTAGCGGCTCGGTGTAGGTGACGTCCAGCCCCGCGCCGGCGAGTCGGCCGTCTTTGAGGGAGGCGATCAGCGCCGCTTCGTCAATGATCTTGCCGCGCGAGATGACGATCAAAAAGGCGTCATGCTTGATGAGATTGATGCGCCGTGCATCCATCAGCCCGCGCGTCAGGTGCGTCTGCGGTGTGGCGACGACGACGACATCGGCGATGCCGAGCGCCTCATCGAGCCGTTCGAGCGGCCAGACGGCCTCGACGCCGGGCGGCGGCTCGACGGGCTGCATATCCACGCCGATCACGCGCATCTCGAAGGCCGCACCGCGCCGGGCGATCGTGCTGCCGATCGTCCCCATGCCGAGTACCACCATCGTGTTGCCGGTCAATTCGCGCATCGTGCCGCGGTTCGCGTCCCATGTGTGTTGTCGCTGATTCTCCATCAGCGGCACGAGCTGGCGCGTCAGGCTAAGCAGCATCGCGAAGGCGTGCTCGGCGATGCAGCGACCGTGCCCGCCGCGCATATTGGTCACGGTGACATCACTGTCCACGAGATCGCGGATCGCCGCCATCGTCTCGATCCCCGCGCCGCTCGAATGCACCCACTTGAGCGATGGCCCTGCCGCCTCGAAACTCTCCGCACCGATCCGCCCGAGAAAGGCGTCGGCGCCGCGCATCGCCGCGCGCTCTTCTTCCGCGTTGGTCGGCGTGACGAACTCGACCTCCGGAAATTCCTTCACGAGCGGATTGAACATCCGGTTCGGTCGCTCCGCGCCAATGACGATCTTCATCTCGACCCTTCCTTCTGCGTGTACACACGTCCCTACGAGAACGCCGCCGCCGACCATACCGCGCTGTGTCGCCCATCATGCCAGCGATTGCGCCGGATGCGCAACGGTTTGCCCGCCAATGCAACAACATTTCGATTTCTGGCGGTTCCGCCCGCTATACTGTCTCCCGTTACCCATCTATCGCAGTAAAAAGGAGGGCGGAGTCGTGGTAGTCAAAACGGTGGCGATGATCGGCGCGGGCGTGATGGGGGCGGGGATTGCCCAAGTGCTGGCGGCGGGAGGCTACGACGTGCATCTCTACGATGTCCGCACGGAAGCGCTAACCACGGCATTGGAGCGGATCGAGCACGGTAAATACGGCCTGCGGCGTGGTATCGAACTCGGCAAAACGACGCCGGAGCAGATGACGGCGGCGCTCGAACACCTCGCTACTTTCACCGATCTCGCCGCCGCCTGCGCGGACGTGGACCTCGTCGTCGAGGCGGTGCCGGAAGACCTCGGCCTGAAGGTGCGACTTTTCCGGCAACTCGACACACTCGCGCCCGCGCACGCGATCCTCGCCTCGAACACCTCCGGCTTCCCGATCACCGGCCTCGCCTACGCCACCGACCGTCCCGCGCAGGTGATCGGCTGGCATTGGGCGTCGCCCGTGCCGGTGATGAAATTGGCGGAGATCGCCGTCCACAAAGCAACGAGCGATGCGACGCGGGATGCGATCGTCGCGGTCGCCGCCCGGTGCGGCAAGAATCCTGAGGTCATCAACGACGACACGCGGCATTGGGGTTTTGTGGCGAATCGGATTTTGATGGTCGTCGTCCGGGAGGCGCGGCAGATCGTCGCGGAAGGTATCGCGACGCCGGAGCAGGTTGATACACTGGTCAAGGACTGCTTCCGCTGGCCCGTCGGGCCATTCGAGATGACGGGCGGGCGGACGCGCCAGGGTTGGGAGTGATCACCGGTCGCACATACGAGGGGAGCGAGACGATGGCGCCACAAGTGGAGCGAGTGCGCGGTGAGCCGCGCTGGCAGACCCCCGGCCCGCAGCCGAACGGCTTGCAGGCGACGGACGCGGGTCTCTGGGTGATTGACCAGGAGAATCTGGATGTGTATCTGCTCGACTGGCAGGACGGGCAGGTGCTCCGGCAGTTCCCGACCGCAACGCACCATTCGAGCGGCATCACCTTCGATGGCGAGGCGCTCTGGGTTGCCTCCACCTTCACGCCGATCGCACTCTTCCGCTACGCGCTCGACGGCACGGAACTCGCGCGGCTGCCGACCCCGGGCGCGGGCAAGAGCGGCGCGCACGGATTGGAGTGGATTGACGGCAAACTCTGGGCCACTGTGCCGCCTTCCGCGACGACGTACGAACTCGACCCGGCAAGCGGCGCGATCTTGCGGCAATTCCCCGCGCCGGGCAACCGCCCGCACGGGCTGGCGTGGGACGGCGAATTGCTCTGGGTCGCCGAAACGACG
>JALYXG010000545.1 GCA_030947205.1 Chloroflexota bacterium | reverse complement strand
GTGAACGCCGACACGACTTCGGGTCCGACCGCGTAGACGCGCGGCCCGATGCTTGGGCCGATCAAGGCCGTCAGATTCTCCGGCATACTGCCGTGCCGTTCGCGCATTGCCGTGACGACGCTGCACGCCATACCGGCAAGGGTGCCGCGCCAACCGGCGTGGGCGAGTGCGATGACCCGTCGCTCGGTGTCCACGACGATCAGCGGGACGCAGTCGGCGAAACACATCATCAGCGTCAGCCCTGATTCGTCGGTCAGCAGCCCATCGGTCTGGGGGATCACCGTCGTCGGGATGAGTGCGCCACGTCCTGCATCGTCCCAGCCGACCGACCGGACGGTTGTCCGATGCACCAGGCCGCTCATCACCGCCTGATCCGGCGTGCGGCCAATGGATGCGAGCGCGTGCGTACGGTTCTCGATGATGCCTTGCGGGTCAGTAGCGCCCGTAGAAAAACTCATATCTCCGCCCAGCGGTCGCGCGTCATCACGCATCGTCACGCAGTATCGCAGCCACGGGATCGCCGCGAGGGTGGGGAGCGTGACCGTCGCTGATGTCGCCATGGCGCTAGGTGCCGCCCTTGCGGGCATAATCGAGCAGAATGCGATCAATCAGGTCCTCGACAGGCGCGAGATCATCGGTGAATATTCGCGGCCCCGGCGCGGCCTCGCGAACATGCCCGTCCTGCAACGCCGCGTCGCCGAGGGTGAGAAGGGCGGATGTCGGGTCGGTTTGCCGGACAGCGTTGATGTTCGCGGCAAAATTGGCGAGCGATGCCGGGCGCTTCGTGCCGATGACCATGGTGTTGGTAAATGCGGGCGTGTCAATCAGATAGACATTCGGGAAGACTGACCGCATCGTGTCGCTGATCACATTGACGAGGCGGAAGTCGGTGTTCGTGCGCCCGGCGTTAACGATAAACGTCCCGTCGTCATTGAGATGGTCGTATGCTTCACGGAAAAACTCCTGCGTCGTCAGTTGGAAGGGGATATACGGCTGATGGTAGGCGTCCGCGCCGATCACGTCGTATTTCTTCTCGGTTGTGCGCAGGTAGTAGCGACCGTCCTGGACGATCACATGGACGTTCGGCGCGTTGAGGTTGAAGAACTGACGCGCGACATCCACGATCTTCGGGTCAATCTCCACGCCATCAATGTTAACCTGCGGGCCATAGATTTGCGTCATGCGCTGCGCGACCGTGCCACCCGCGAGGCCGATGATGCAGACATCCTTGATCGTGTTCGGGCGCTGATTCGCGACAAAGAACGGAGCGACCGCAAAATAGTCCCACGGCCCATTGCTGAGTGGCTGCACCGTCTCATTGGGATAATACAGCGAGTGGATTGCATGTCCCTCATTGAGGTAGAGTTCGTTCGCGCCATTGGCGGGATTGCGCCCCACCTGGATGAAGTTGTACGCGGATTCGCCCTGCCAGATAATCTCGCGACCACCCTCGACCGGGCGGACAAAGCCGCGATGCCCAAATCCCGCGATACCCACCATAATTACCAGCAGCAGCGCGACCGCGATCAGCAGGCGGGCACGGTCGCGTGTTCGCGGCGCACGGACCAGGCCGAGTAACGAGGCCGCAAGCAGCACAATCGAGAAGATATAGAAGGTGCGAAAGGTACCGAACCGGGGGATGAGCAGAAACGTCGGTACGAAGGTTCCGACAATACTGCCGACGGTACTCAGTGCGTACAAAGAACCCGAGGTATTCCCGGCGCCGGAAACGGAGGCTAGCGCGAGCCGGATCGCGAATGGCGAGACACAGCCGAGCAGCGTCACTGGGACGGCGAAGAGGATCAGCGTGCCGACGAGCGAGCTATAAAAGCCGCCGAGTGAGATCGCGGTGAACGCCGTCAGGCTCTTGGCGAGGATTGGCTGGGCCAAAAGCGGGATCAGGCCCGTGACAAACGCCGCGGCAGCGGTGATCGCATAGAGCAGCGAGAGATGCGGCCACCGATCCGCGATCCGACCACCGACCGCGTAGCCGATCGAGAGATAGATCAAGGTCAGGCCGATCAGGTTCGCCCAGATAAAGAGCGAGGTGCCGAAAAAGGGGGCAAGGAGCCGCGATGCCGCCAGTTCGATGCCGATACTCACACCGCCGCTGACAAAGACTACGACGCGCAGATACCAATCAACCGCTGTCGTAGTCGCCACGTCTTCTGACGCGGAAACTGACGCATCGAGCGTTCGAGCCAATCGTCGTTCCTCCGAAGTAGCGAGCAATGAGTAGCAAGTAGCCAGAATCGTACCACGTTGACACCTGATCCTCGACCGACCGGGTTGCGGCGGAGTATAACACAGCGACTCGTTACTGGTTTCTGCTACCATGTGCGCGAATGCTCGTGGATGCGGTATGGAAATGAGGAAGATGTGGAAGATT
>JALYXG010000531.1 GCA_030947205.1 Chloroflexota bacterium | reverse complement strand
GGCTGACGCCCGCCTACCGGCTCGTCCTCGACCTGTATTACTGGCGCGATTGCACGTACGAGGAGATCGCCGCCATCCTCGATCTGCCGATGGGGACGGTGAAGACGCACATCTTCCGTGCGAAGGCGGCGCTCCGCGCCGTGCTCGCCGCCGAAGGAGGCGCGGCATGACCTGCACCGATGTCGCCGTCCTGCTCCCCGACTACTTCCGCCGTCGCCTGCCCGCCGCGCGGGATACCGCCGTGCGCGCCCATCTCTCGACCTGCCCGGTTTGCGCCACCACCTACGAGGACGAACTCGCCTTCGGGGCAATGGCACGCGGAACCGATATGCCAGCACCGGCGCACCTGATGGCGCAGGTGCTAGCCAATGTCCGCGCCGAGCCACGGCAACCGGCGCCGTTCCGGGTGCGCGCCCTCGATTTCGCGCTGGCCATCGGCGCGGCGCTCGCGCTGAGCGGATTGGTTTTCGGGCTGCTGTCGCTGTGGCAGGTCGGCCCCCTGCTCGCCGATTTCTTCGACCCCGGCGCGCTGCTCGCCGACGGCCTGACGCTCCGCGCGATTACCCTCGCCACGCTCTGGGCGATCGTCGGTCTCGCCATCAGCCTCCCCATCGCCGCCATGATGTACGCCGCCATGATGCGGAGTCGTCGCGCGCCCGTCTGGTGGAACAGGTTATTGTCATAGATCTAAGAGTTACGCAGTTGGGGCAATTTCCCGGTGGTGGCGGGCTTTAGCCTGCACCAGCGAGGCAGGCTAATGAACCTTCACTGGCTGCATCGGTCATCCAGGGACGCAGGCTGGAAATCTGCCCAGAGGGCGTCCGGCTACCGGTAGCGCAGGCTTTCCAGCCTGTGAGCCTCTTGCCGAATCAAGGTGTTACGGTTCATAAGCCCGCCACCACCAGATTCCTCTCGCGAACCGCGTAACTTCTACGATGTTCATCCGCACGATGGTAGGGAGCAACGATGACTTTCAATCTCGAACGGGCGCGGATAGAAACGCCGGGATGCGCGCGGGTCCTCCACTTCAACAATGCGGGTGCAGGACTGATGCCGCAGCCGGTCCTGGATGCGGTGATCGCGCATCTCGAACGCGAGGCGTACACCGGCGGATACGAGGCGGCGGATGCGGCGCACACGGCGGTCGAGCGCGTCTATGATGCCGCCGCCGCGCTGATCAGTTGCCAGCGGGACGAGATCGCGATGGTCGAGAACGCCACACGCGCATGGGATATGGCCTTTTACTCCCTACCGTTTCGCCCCGGCGACCGTATCCTGACGGCGATGGCGGAGTACGCCAGCAACTACATCGCCTACTTGCAGGTCGCGGCGCGGACGGGCGCGGTCGTCGAGGCGATCCCGAATGACGAGACGGGGCAACTCTCCGTGGACGCGCTACGGCGAATGATTGACGACCGCGTGAAACTGATCGCCATTACCCATGTGCCAACGAACGGCGGCCTCGTCAATCCGGCGGCGGCAGTTGGCACAGTGGCGCGGGCGGCGGGTATTCCCTACCTGCTTGACGCCTGTCAGTCCGTCGGGCAACTGCCGGTAGATGTGGAGGCAATCGGCTGTGACATGCTTTCCGCGACGGGCCGGAAATACCTGCGCGGTCCGCGCGGCACGGGCTTTTTGTATGTGCGCCGGGCGATGCTCGAACGGCTCGATCCGCCCTTCCTCGATCTCCACGCCGCGACATGGGTGGCACGCGATCGCTATGAGATCCGCCCGGATGCCCGCCGCTTCGAGAACTGGGAGACGAACTACGCGACCAAGATCGGCCTCGGCGTCGCGATTGACTATGCGCTCGACTGGGGGATTGAAACGACCTGGGTGCGTATCCGCTCGCTCGCCGCTCTGTTGCGGGAACGGCTGGACGCGCTGCCGGGCGTTGCGGTGCGGGACATCGGCGCGGAGCAATGCGGCATCGTCACCTTCACCGTCGCGGGGCACGACCCGTCGCAACTCGTGGACGCGCTACTCGCGCGCGGCATCAACACCTCGTTCACGACCCGCACGGGCACACGCCTCGACATGGAAGCGCGCGGCCTTTCCGCGATGCTCCGCGCCTCCGTCCACTACTACAACAGCGAAGACGAGATCGAACGCTTCTGCGCGGCCCTCACGGCGTTGCTCTGATACCGGGATTTGCCTCCTCCCCTGCGAGGCATTCCATGAAGATCGTGTCCCACAGCCTGCCGCCCATCCAGACGGACTCGCGACGTCGCCCGCATTCCCGGAAACCCGCTTTCTCGTACGCGCGGATCGCCGCCGGGTTGTAGTCGTAGACGACGAGCATGACGTTATGTAAGCCGAGCACGGTGAAGGCGTAATCGAGCATCAGCCGCGCCGTCTCCGTCCCGTACCCCTTGCCACGCGCCGCTTGCTCCCCGATGAAGATGACGAACTCTGCCGTGCGGTGGCGCATATCCACGCTGTGGAGGTTCGTCACGCCGATCGGGCGCATCGTCGCGCGCTCGTAGATGGCGAAGAGGATCAGGCCGTCGTCGCGGGTGCCGGAATCGTATCGCGCGGCGATCCACTCCATCGTCGCGGGCGCGGGGGTCATCCCCTGCATCCGCAACGTCGCGAAGTCGCCCGTCCAGCGATGGTCGAGCGGCAGCAACTCGCGGTGCAGCGGACCGAGCGCGACCTCCTCCCCGACGATGTTGACGATTGGATGACGCGCTCCTCCATCCTGCATCTGTCTCTCTTTCCTTTTCGGCTTGCTATGGCGTGACGATTTCGGCGGCGACCCAGGAAGGCCAGACGCCGTAGGCGACGGCGGTCGTCGGACGGGCGGTTTTGAGGTCATAGACTTCCTCGCGGAAGGAGCCGCCGCTGGCAACGAGGATCGCGTTGCCGAGCGGGGACCAGGCGATGCCGCCCAACTGCTCCGGGGCGGTGATCGTCGGTAGCGTGGCGACGCGGCGCGCGTTCGTACCGTCCACATTCATCGTGGAGAGCGCGAACTCCTGGTCGTCCGGCCCGCGCTCGGTGAAGGCGAGCGATTTGCCGTCCGGCGAGGGCGTCAGATCGTACTGCATGCCATTCGTGGCGCGAATGCGTGTCGGCGCGCCGCCCGCCGCCGGGACGCGGTAGAACGCGCCGTCGCCCTGATTTTTGTAGTAGATCGTCGCGCCATCCGCCGCCCACGACGGTTGTGTCGCGCCATCGGTCG
>JALYXG010000504.1 GCA_030947205.1 Chloroflexota bacterium | reverse complement strand
GGGGTACGATCCGCAGGTGCATCTGTCGCGCGAGCGGATGCTCCTGCGCCGCTGGGGCGACCCGCACCTGCGCTACCCCATCGCGCACATCACCGGCACGAGCGGCAAGGGCAGCACTTCCGCGATGCTCGCGAGTATCCTGCGCGCGGCGGGCCATCATACCGGCATGCACACCTCGCCCTATTTGCAGGCGTACACCGAGAAAATCCGCCTCGACGACGCGTATCTCTCGATTGCCGAACTGGCAACGCTCGTGGAGGAGTTGCGCGCTCACGCCGCCGCGATGGAGGCCGGGGGCGTGCATGGCCCGCCCTCCTACTTCGAGGCGACCGTCGGCATCGCCCTGACCGCCTTTGCGCGGCACGGGATGGACGCTGCGGTCGTCGAGGTCGGTATCGGCGGGCGGCACGACTCGACGAATGTCCTGACGCCGCATGTCTCGGTGATCACGAATGTCGGTTTCGACCACACGGGCATCCTCGGCTACACGCTGCACGACATCGCCTATCAGAAGGCGGGGATTATCAAGCCGGATGTGCCAGCCGTCACCGCGACGACCGCGCCCGACGCGCTCGTCGTCATCCGCTACGAGGCGGAGGCGTACGGCGCGCCGCTGACGACGGTACATGTCAATGACGCCGACGCGCCGCCCGACGCGATGCGCGCGACGATCCACGCGCTCGGGCCGGAGGGCGCGATGTTTACGTTGCGAAACGGCGACTGGCAACTGCCGGACGCGCGCATCCAGATGCTCGGCGCGCATCAGGTGACGAATGCTGCGACCGCTGTTGCCGCCGCGCGAGTGCTCGATGCATCGGGCCTTGCCGTGTCGGACGATGCGATCCGCGTGGGGTTGGAAAACGCCTTCTTCCCCGGTCGGCTGGAGGTGATGCAGCGCGGCCCCGGCGTGCCGACCGTCGTCATTGATGGCGCGCACAACCCGGATAAGGCGCGCTCGCTCGTCGCCGCCCTCGGCGCGCTCTTTCCCGGCAAGCGGGTCGTGCTCGTCCTCGGCATGGTGGCGGACAAGGACACGACGGCGGTCCTGGATGTCGTCGCACCTATCGCCGCCGCGATCATCACAACGCAAGCGCCGATCATCAACCGCGCCGTCACCCCGGCGGCGGAACTGGCGGAGCGTATCCGCGCCCGTGGCATTTCGGCGGAAGCGGAGCCGAACCCCGAAGCGGCGGTGGCGGCCGCGCTCGACCTCGCCGGGCCGGACGACCTCGTCTGCATCACCGGCTCACTCTACCTCGTCGGTGCCGTCCGCCGCCGCTGGATCGCTACCGACGATGTCGCCGTGCGCGCCACGAGCCTGCCGTAGCCGCAGCGTCGGCGCAATGACGAGGCCGTGCCATGACACGGTTCATAGATACGAGAAGGGATCAGGGGGCTGCCCCGATAGGTCCGCACCCGGCGGGACGAGTTCGATGTTGACGAACTGCTTGCTCTTGGGCGTGTAGTAGACCCGGTGGACGAGGCCGTCCGCGAGCGCCCGGAACGCTGCCTGTGAGACCTCGAACTGCTCGTCGCCACACACGTAGCGATAGACCCAGGGGTTGTTCGAATCGCCGCTCGCACTCCCACTCCCGCCGGTATTGTGGTATTTCCACCCCTCCCATTTGGTGGCCACGCCCTCGTACACGCGCACCTGTCCTTCGTCGGCATCGCGCTTCTGCTTCGCATTGTCCGCGCACTGCTTCGCGAGGATGTACGTCCAGATCGCCGCCCAGACGATCCCGGTGCCGAGACCCTCGAGTCGGTCGCGCGTGATCCCCCGCTGCATCGCCGCGCCGCCGTACGCGACGGCGCCGCCGACACCGACGGCGATGGCGAAGCCGAACAGAACGACGATGCGCCAGCCGATATCGGGCGCGCTGTCGCGCAGCCACCGGGCCTGCTCCACTGTCAGATTGCCCGCGCGATTGTCGGGGAGGGCGGCGGGATCGAAGCCGTTGATGACGGCCAGGGAGTGGCGGGCAGCGAGGACCTCCTCGTCGGCGGTCGGGCGCTCCCAATCGCGCAGCCGCTGCGCGGAGAGCAGCCAGTCGAAACGAGGCAGGAGGAAGAGACGGTACATTCCCGGTGCGACCCCCTCCATCACCCCCGCGTCCCACGGGCGCACCTGCCGACTGGCGAAGATGGCGAGCGACTGCCCGTCGCGTTGCCGCACCTCGCCCACGACCGACGCGATCGGTCCGTGGAGCAAGTCATGCCGCAGGCGGAGGAAGGCGATGAGACGCTTCACCTGCACGCAGAACGCCACGACGTATGCCAGCGCGAGGAGGACGAGGAACCATTTCAGCATTGCCCAGAGGGGGAGCGTGACTGTGGCGCTGGCGAACCTGACCGGTCTGCTCCCCCGGTGGTTGTCGGTGAAGAGCATCGGCACGAGGCTCCCCGCCACCGGCAGCAGAATGCGGAGCATGACGAGGCTGATAACGATCCAGCCCAGGCTCGCCGCGAGTTCCTTCCCGCGCTCGCGGTACAGGTCGCGGCCGAGGACACGCCGCTGGTCGCCAGTGAGTCCCCCATTCGCATTGACGGTCGCGATCTCCGGCGATTCGAGCGTGCGCGGTACGGTTGCCATGGTGTCCATCCTTTTGCCGGAGGGATTTGCAAACAAACGACGGCTACGTGCCCGCTTAGTCTACATCGGGCGCGGTTCTGTTGATCCGCGTGTCGATCGCGTCGCAGGTTCATGGCTTTGGTCGCCTCCTTATCACGCAGGTAATTACGACATGCATAGGATAATCCGATGCACGGTGATGGTATGCGACGATCTGGCGTCTTCGTGCGCCTCGGTCCGAACAAGCGCTGGATGGCGCTTCGCCTTCTTTTAGGATGTGTTAAGGTGATTGCGCGAATCGGGGTAATAGAAAACGGAGGCACGATGACGGCTGAGGATGGCCCATCCACCGCCGATGCGGATGAGATACCGATGACTGGCGGCGGGCGGACGGCGGTGACCCGGCGCGAAAACGTCGTTTTTCGTGATACCGGACCGTGGGCGCCGACGGTCCATCTCCTCTTGAGACACTTGGAGGGCGTCGGTTTCATGGGCGCGCCGCGCGTCGTCGGCACCGGCTTCGATGATCGAGGCCGCGAGATGCTGACCTATATACCCGGCGGATTTGTGCATCCCGGTCCGTGGAGTGATGACGCGATGCCGATCCTCGGTCGCATGCTCAGGGAACTCCACGATGCCACCGCGTCATTCCCCGCGCCGGGCGATGCACTCTGGCGCCCCTGGTTCGGTCGCGGCCTAGGTGGCCTACGATCCGTCATCGGTCACTGCGACAGCGCGCCGTGGAACATCGTCGCGCGTGATGGTTCTCCGGTCGCGTTGATTGATTGGGAAGTCGCGGGGCCTATTGACCCGATTTTCGAGTTGGCACAGGCTTGCTGGCTGAACGCCCAACTCTATGACGACGATGTCGCCGAGCGGGTAGGCCTCCCGCCCCTCGATCATCGGGCGAGGCAGATGTGAATGCTCCTTGACGGCTATAGCCTTCCACACGCCGAACGCGCCGAATTCGTCAACAAGATGATCGAGTTCGCGGTACACGATGCTGCGGAGCAGGTGATCGAGGTGAATGTCACCCCGGATAGCCCCGGCCCCGAACCCCTCTGGGCGGTCGCGTATCGGATGCGGAGCGCCGCGTGGATGCTGCGCAACCGCCCAACGCTCGAACGCGCCCTAATCTGACCGTTGCACGACGTGCCTGAAGCAAAGGTGCGTGAACTTTTCCGAAGTCTGCGTTACATGCTTGCTGGCTGCGGCGTGAACTGGACCGGCATGTGCTTGATGCCGCCGATGAATCCGGAGCGCAGACGATCCACCGGGCCGGCTGGCGCGATGTCCGGCAGGCGGGCGAGTAGCATCTCGAACATCACCCGCAATTCGAGGCGTGCGAACGATGCGCCGAGGCAGAAGTGCTGGCCGATGCCGAAAGCGATGTGCTCGTTCGGCGTCCGCTCGACATCGAACATATTTGCGTTCGGGAAGACCTCCTCGTCGCGGTTGGCCGAGGGGTACCAGAGCAGGACGCGCTCGCCCGCACGCAGAGGCTGGCCACCTAACACCGTGTCGCGCGTCACGTAGCGCATCATGTGCGCGACGGGCGAGGACCAGCGCAGGATCTCCTCCACTGCGGTCGGCAGGAGTGCGGGGTCGTTTTGCAGGCGGGCACGCTGCTCCGGGTGCTCGAACAGGGCGAGCAGGCCACCGGAGATCGCATTGCGCGTCGTCTCGTTGCCCGCGAGGATCA
>JALYXG010000458.1 GCA_030947205.1 Chloroflexota bacterium | reverse complement strand
ACGCCGATCTCCTCGTCGGTGCAGATGCAGGCGGTGAGGTCCCAGACCGGTTCCAACCCCAGATCGCGGATCACGTCGAGGGCGGTGAGGAGCGAAGCAATCGTCCCCTTCATGTCCGCGACGCCCCGCCCGTAGATGCGCCCGTCGTGCAATTCCGCGCCGAAGGGGTCGTAGTCCCAATGCTCCTCGACGGGCACGGTATCCATGTGGGCGTAGATCGTCAGCGGTGGTTTACCTGTTTTGCCCGTGGCGACGAGATTGACGCGCTCCCCTTCGAGAGGCAGCGGGATCGCTTCGATCAGTTCGGTCGGGATGACGACGCGCTCCGTCGTCAGGCCCGCCGCCTCGAACTGCGGCGCGATCAGGTCCACCAACGTGTCGTAGTTCCGGCCGGGTGGGATGGAGTTATCTATGCGGATAATCGCCCGTAGCCGCGCCAGGAAATCCTCCTGCCGCGCGTCCACCGTCGCGAAAATGGCGTCCCAATCCAGCGATTGCCCCGTCGTCGCCTGTGCCATCCTGCACCCCCGTTCTGCATAAAAGTAACAAGCAGTGAGTACTGAGTGCTGAGTATATGCGATCAGCATCGTCACTCTCGTAGTGTTAGCTTTTCAGTCGGCATCTTGCCTACGCTCACAGGCTGGAAAGCCTGTGCTACCCGCTCAGCACTCAACACTCATTGCTCACCGTGCAATCAGCAGTGCCCGCGCAGTTTCGACGGCCTGGCGGGCGTCTTCGGCGAGAAAGATGCCGGGAACGTGAGCGCGCAGTTCGGGGCGGTTGTTGAAGACATTGCCGCCGTAGGCGAAGAGTGGGCGCGATTCCTCGCCCGCCTGGATCGTCTCGCCGATCCGTGCAATCTGCTCGGCGGATTCGACGCTGGCGGCGGACATGCAGACCATGTCGGGCTGTACCCGCGCAACGGTCTGCATCAGGTCGCCGATCGGCACATCCGGGCCGAGGTAGAGGACGTGCCAGCCCTGCCGCATCATGAAGAGACAGAGAAGGAGCGCGCCGATCTCGTGCTGCTCGTGTGGCGCGCAACCGACGATCACCGTCCAAGGCGCGTACGCATTGTCGTACATACTGATGAGGCCAGCGATTTTGCGCTTAATGAATTGCGACGCGAAGTGCTCCGTCGTCACCGCGATTTCGCCCCGGTGCCACAACTCGCCAATCTCGACCAGCGCGGGCCGCACGACGCGGGCAACCGCCTCCTCCACGCCGAACAGGACGAACGCCTCGCTGAGGATCGCGTCCGCCGCCGGTTGGTCGTAGCGGAGAAAGGCCGCGAGCAGGTCCCGCACGACCACCGCAGGCGTGCGCGGCCCCGCCGGTGCGGGGCCAGGGGGCGCGAGCGCCTGTTCCGTTCCCAGTGCGTCGAGAAGCGAGACGGCCTGCGAGATCGTCATCCCTTCTTCCGTGCGCTGCCGGAGCCAGCCAATCACGGCAATGTCCTGCTCGGAATAGACTCGCTGGCCACCGGGCGTCCGCGCGGGGTGCGGGATACCATAGCGCCGTTCCCATGCGCGCACCGTGTCGGCAGGGACGCCGGTCCGCTGCACGACGGCCTTGATATTGTAGATCGGGTCGGTCGCATTCGCCGGGAGGCGACTGCGATCGGCGGGGGGAATACCGGGGTGATCTGGGTGGGTCATAGCGCTACGATGCCTCACTGATGACGCGACACGGGATGTGTTGGAGGCCATACCGCAAAGGACGCAGGGTTCATCTGGTGCGAGTGTAGGGTTTCTGCACAGGATTTGTCAAACATGGGCAGTGCGGGCAGTACGATATGCCCGCATACGAAAAGGCAGTTGTGCGCGGCAAAAACAAGGACAAAGCGCGACCCGTGAGCCGCGCTCTATCTTTCCGCAAGCAATAAAAAGGTTACTTGACGGTGAAGCCCTTGATCATGCCGAGATGGACGTGCGAGTCGCCGTTCGGCTTCGACTGGTCGGGCACGTTGCAGGCGGCGACGTAGTCCCCCGGCTTGAGGTCGAGCACGACGATCCCGGAGTTCCCCTTGCTCAGCGCGTTCATGCCGCCCACCGGGATGATCGGCGGCGGGCCGGCGGGTGGGGGGGTGTTCGGCACCGGGTCGAAGAACGCCTTGGCGTCCGCGAGCGTCTTGCCGGGGGCCAGCTGGGAAATGGTGAACTCGTGGAACTGCGCGCCGGTGTTCGTCACCGTGTACATGCTCTTCCCGGCGGGAAGCGTGTCGGGCATCGTGAAGTTGAAGTCGACCAGCGTGATCGTGCCGTTCACCGCGGGCGCGGGGGATGCGGCGGCCGGGGCAGCGGTCACTTTCAGGGGCATCAGCATCCCCTTGGCGAGGTGGGGAATGTGGTCGTCACCCGCGATGAAGCAGGCGAGCATGTACTGGCCCTCCTTGAGGTTCAGGATCACCTCGGCGGAGGCGCCGGGGGGGATGACGCCGACCCCGCCCGTCTGCGTCACGAGGCCGAAGACCTCGCCCAGCCCCTGCTCGCCCTTGGCGAAGGCCGCGCCGAGCTGGTCGGTGGTGACGCCCGGGTTGAGCAGCATGAACTGGGTGTGGTGGATCTCCTTGCCCGTGTTCTTCATCTGCACACGGGTCTGGCCGCCGGGGATGCTGCCGAGCGTTCGGAAACCGTAGTCGAATGCCTCGATCACCATCGTCTGGATACCGCTCGTGCCCGCCGCCGCGCTGCCGGAGGCGGTCGTCGCACTGACGCTGCTGGCGACCGCGCTCCCGGCGGGCCGGGTTGCCACCGCCACACTGCTCGCGGCGGGTGCCGTCGTCGCGACCGGGGCGATGGTTGCCGCCGCATTACTCGCGGCGGTCGTGCTCGCGGGGGAGGAACCGACAGGCCGGGTCGCGGTGGCCGCACTCGCGGCGGCAGTCGTTGGCGCAGCGGTCGTCGGCGCGGCCGCTTTCGGTGTGTCGGTCGCCGTGCTACCGCCGCAGGCCGCGAGGATCGCGCTCCCCGCCGCCGCGCCCGCGACCATCAAGAAACGCCGCCGCCCGAGTTGGGTTCCAACCACTCCTAAAGTCTGCATCAAGACCTTGCTCCTTTCCTCGATCCCAATATCTCCACGCGGCGCACCCGAAGATGGCGCGCACGCATTCGGTATGACGAAGGAGGCTCCACAATGGTTCTGATGGGCGAAAATTATCTTTTACGTGTCCTGAAAGGGATTTACTGCTCCGCGAGGGAGCGGACGCTGGCGAGAGTATCAATTTCATCGAGCGGTTTGTCGTCCCGCACGCGGAGGATGCGCGGGAAACGGAGGGCGTAGCCGCCCTTGTGCCGCTTGCTCTCCTGCACGCCATCGAAGGTCACTTCGAGGATGATTTCGGGGTCCACAGTGCGGGCGCGCCCGTAGTCCTGGCGGGTATGGGCAAGGAACCACTCGGTCAGCTCGGCGATCTCGGCGTCCGTCAGGCCGCTGTATGCCTTGCCGATATTGAGCAGCGTCGGGTCGTCCGGTGCGG
>JALYXG010000438.1 GCA_030947205.1 Chloroflexota bacterium | reverse complement strand
CCGCCGCCGATGATGAAGAGGTCCGGCCAGAGCAGTCGCTCCAGTTCGTGGAAGTACTCGGTGAGCAGTTTGCCCCACTTCTTCCACGAATAGTCATGCTTCTCGCGCGCCCCGGCGGAGGCGCGCGTTTCGGCGTCCTTGCCGTCAACGATTAGATGGCCAAGTTCGGTGTTCGGCACCAACCGGCCGTCCACGTAGTAGCCGATGCCGATGCCGGTGCCGAGCGTCACCATCATCACGCTGCCCATCTTGCCCTTACCCGCGCCGAAGCGCATCTCGGCGAGGCCGGCGGCGTCGGCGTCGTTGATGATCGAGACGGGGCAACCCGTCTTCGCCTCGATCAGCGCCTGCCCGTTCGTGCCGATCCATGAAGGATCAACATTGGCGGCGGTATACATCACCCCCTGCTTGACGACAGCCGGAAAGCCAACGCCGATCTTGCCCTTCCAATTGAAATGCTTGGCGATCTCGGCCATCGTGTCCGTCATCGCCTCGGGGGTCGCGGGTTGCGGCGTCTTGATGCGCAGCCGCTCGCCCGTTAGTTCGCCCGTCTGCACATTGACCGGTGCGCCCTTGATGCCGGAACCGCCCACGTCTATGCCGAGAATTTCGTCCGCCATGCGTCTACCCCTTTTTTGTCTTTCCATGCGGCAGCGCCCCGCGCCGTTGCATCCATCCGTTCGTTGCGTGCCGACAGTGTATTCCCGAATGACCGGGAAACGCAAAACACGCGCCGATCGGCGATACAATCCCGGCATACGATAGATTGTCTGTAGAAAGGGGACTCGCCCATGGCGAATGAGCCTTTGACCATCACGGCGGCGCAGCAGTTGGTGGATGCGTGGATTCGGGCGCACGGCGGCTACTGGGAACCGCTCGCGCAACTCGCGCGTCTCACCGAAGAGGTGGGCGAGGTGGCGCGCGAAATCAACCACCACTACGGGCCGAAGCGCAAGAAGCCTACTGAAGCGGAACGTGCCCTCGCCGACGAACTGGGCGACCTCTTGTATATCGTCATCGCCACTGCAAACAGCCTTGGCGTGGACCTCGACGCCGCGCTGCGCGCATCGTTGGTGAAATATACGGAGCGGGACGCCGATCGGCATGGGCAGGAGAGGGGAAACAGTAGATTGTTCGCGAATACGGAGGAATGATGCGCTACGGGTTCATTTTCCCGGGCGGCGACCCACGCATGCTGGCGGAACTGTCGCACGAGGCGGAAGCGGCGGGATGGGACGGCGTCTTTATCCCGGATTGCATCGCCATTGACACCCCGGACCACCCGGCCTTGCCCGCGTACGACCCGTGGGTGACGCTGGCCGCGATGGCGATGCGCACCGAGCGGGTGAGGATCGGCGCGATTGTCACGCCGGTCTCCCGGCGCCGCCCGTGGAAGCTGGCCCGCGAAACGGCGACGCTCGATCACCTCTCCAATGGGCGGCTGATCGTCGCGGTCGGACTCGGCGCGCTCGACGACAAAGGGTTCGCGAACGTTGGCGAAGCGACGGACCTGAAGACGCGGGCAGCAATGCTCGATGAGGGGTTGGAAATCCTCGCCGACGCATGGAGCGGGCAGCGCTTTCGTTTCCACGGCGCGCATTACCGGGTGGACGATCTGGTCTTCCTACCGCCGCCCGTGCAGATACCGCGCATCCCCGTTTGGGTCGTTGGGGCATGGCCGCGCCCGAAATCCATGCAGCGCACGCTCCGGTGGGACGGCATCCTGCCCCAAAAGAGTGGCGGGAATAGTCCCGAGATGACGCCCACCGACATCGCCGCGATGAAAGCATTCATTGACGCCGAGCGCAGCCAAGCGACGCCGTTCGACATCGTTTCCGAAGGCGAAACGCCCGGTGATGATCGCGAGCGCGCCGCCGCCATCGTCCGCCCCTTCGCCGACGCGGGCGCAACCTGGTGGATGGAGACACGCTGGCTCGGCAACAACACCCCCGACGAACTCCGCGCCCGCCTCCGCCAAGGGCCGCCACGCAGCGCGGATTGAAACCGGGGAGAACCGCAAAGACGCAAAGGACGCCGAGGACGCAAAGAAGGGAACAAGAGAGGGGAACGATTTCCAGATCGGGGGTCAATCCCACTGTGCGAGCAGCGTGAGTGTGAAGTCCGTCAGGCTGGGGAGGATGAGATCGGCCATTGAAAGGTCTTGCGACTGCAATGCGTCTGGGTTCGGCACGGCGATACAGCGCATCCCCGCCGCCTTCGCCGCCAGTACGCCGACGGTCGCGTCCTCGAAGACGACGCAATCTGCTGGTGGCAGGCCGAGGCGTGCCGCCGTGACGAGATAGGGTTCCGGGTGTGGCTTGCCGTGCGTCACATCCGTGCCGGTGACGACGACGGCAAAGCGATCCGCGATGCCGAGGCGATCCAAGACGAACATGATGTACTCCCGGATGCCGGAGGAGGTGACCGCGAGCGGATACCCGGCGGCAGCGAGCGCATTGACCGCCTCGACCGCGCCAGGCATCGCGGGGAGCGTCGGGGCATCGCGCAGGGCAGCGAGAAAATGCTCTTGCCGCCGCAGCATCAGCATCTCCACCGAGTCGGCGATGCTGAAGTGGTCGCGCATCTCCGCAAGCAGCTCGCTGATTCGCCGCCCGGAACCGCCGAGGCGGATCGCGTCGGGCAGATCGTCGTAGTCGTGGCCGAGCGCCGCGAGCGCTGTCCGATCCGCCGCGAAATGCAGCGTCTGGAGGTTGATGAGCAGTTCATCGAAGTCGAAGATCGCGGCGCGAATCGTCATACCGCTATCGTACGCGATCCAACGCAGTTAGCGTACGACACGAAAGGCCGTTTCCGTTATCTCCATAATCAGCCGTCGATCATGTCGCTTTCGTGTTTGCGTCATTTCGAACTCGATTGACTCGATAAGTTCTTCGAGACGTCTCTTTGCCCGTGTCTCTCGGCAGCGCAGACTGATACGGCCCAGTCTTCGGAACCGTTGACGACTACCCTCCGGCGCTCGCTGCGCCAGTATCCTGAAGTCCTTATCGTGAGTGACCACGATAGCGCTGTCTTCGTCGCCAACGGCGGAGATGATAGTATCCGCAATGCCGCTTGCAAAGAGATCCCGTACCAAGCCGACGCGATGGCCCCGCTCCTGAAGATAACGACCGACAGCATCATCAACATTCTCATCAATGATGAGAAACATAGGAGCGGAAGACACCCGCGCTATCCTGCGCGCTTCTGCCGCAAGGCCCGTTCATAGGCAAGTGCCGCGTCTATGTCCGCCGGAGTCAGTCGCGGATATGCACGAATAATTGCGTCTGTGTCGTAGCCTTCTTCGTAGAAATTCCAGACGGCTGAAGTAGGAACTCGTGTGCCAGCGAGCACCGGTGCATTGTGCAGTACATGTCGGTTCTGTAGCACCTGACCGATCTGATCAGGCATTCGCTCACGCAGGCGATCGGCTGCTTTCTCCATTTCACGAGCGACCTCGATCATTTCGATGGGAAAGACCTTCTGTCCATGTGGTTGCGTCGCCATACGCTCGCCAGTGTTGGGATCATCGAAAAAGACTTTCCCCCCGCCGACGTAGAATTTGAGACTCGCCCATGGCGTTTCATGCTGTTGAGCAAGCCACTCGCCTACTTGGCGGAGTCGCCGCGTTGGAATGTTGTATTTGTTGATGAGAAGGGCAATCGTCCGCAATCCGACAAGATCGCGGAAATTATAAATCCGACTGAACGAACGTCGCCGATTCTCATCTACGTAATGGAGGGAGAAAAAGCCCGTGCGATCCCAATACCCGAGCTGACGCTTCGTCAGCCCAGTCAGTTGACAAACGTTGTCGGCGGTAAATGCGACGACTGTTGTCATCGGTACTGGACACTCCTTCGCAACTACACGCTATCCGTATGATCCATAAAGATCATACGTTCGTATTTCAAGTATATCATGCCTTACCAGCGTGGTTTGATCGGCAGCCAGAAGGGGTCACGCTTGCGCATCTCGGTGACGTCGTCGCGGGCGAGGCTGCTACGGCGCTGGAAATTTTCGGCCAGTTTCGCCAGCTTGTCCTCGTCAATCTCGACACCAAGGCCGGGGCCGCTCGGCACCTCCTGGCAGCCGTCCACGAAGGTCATCATCTCGCCCTTGATGATGTCCTCGGTGTTCCACGGGTAGTGGGAATCCGAGGCGTAGATCAGGTTTGGGATTGCGGCGCCGACGGCGGTCATCGCGGCCATCGAGATGCAGAGATGGTTGTTGGAGTGCTGCGAAAGGCCGAGGCCGAAGGTCTGGCAGAATTTGCCGAGGTCCATGAACGCCCGCACGCCGCCCCAGGCGTGGTGATCGCCGAGGATCACCTGCACCGAGTTCAGCCGCACCGCCTCCGGTATCTGCTCGAAGCGGGTGACGCACATATTCGTCGAAAGTGGGATGTGCGTCGTGCGGGAAACGGCGGCCATGCCGATGTTGTCGGCGGTCGGGTCCTCCAGATATTCGAGGTCTATCTCCTTCAGTTTGTACGCGACGCGGATGCTCGTCTCGACGGACCAGATCGCGTTCGGATCAATACGCAGTTGGTGAGTCGGGAAGCGCTCGCGCAGCAGGAGCATCGTGCGCACTTCCTCGTCGGGCGGCAGGACGCCGCCCTTGACTTTGTGCGTCGTGAAGCCCCACTTCTCGTGGAACATTTCCGCCTCGTGGACCATCGCCTCGGGCGTCATCACCTCGCCCCACGGGTCGGCGCGCTCCTGATCGGCGTACTTGTAGAAGAGGTAGGAGGCGTACGGCACTTTCGCGCGCACCTGCCCGCCGAGCAGGTCCACGAGTCGCTGCCCTGTCGCCTTGCCGATGATGTCGAGGCAGGCAACTTCGATGGCCGAGAATGCCTGCTTATTGCCGCGTACGAGGAGGCGCATCGGTTCGAGGTTGTACGGGCTTTGGCCGAGGATGTGCGGGCGCGCCGCCTCGATCTGGCGCGCCATCGCCGCCCCGCCGCCGACCTCGCCCCAACCAACAAGCCCGTCATCCGTCGTCAATTTGAGGACGACGCGGACGAAATACGGCTCGTGCACGCCCCACGAGTTGCGCAGCGGCGGATCGGGCGCAGCAACCGTTGTCACCTGCATTTGACTAATTTTCACGGAGATACATACCCCCTATCCCTCCCCGTGGGGAGGGGATATAT
>JALYXG010000407.1 GCA_030947205.1 Chloroflexota bacterium | reverse complement strand
GGCGGCTATCAACTTTTCGGACACTATTACCGCCCGTACGAAACTGACGACTTGCCCGGCATCGGCATCTTCGATGCCTGGAGCGATGCGGGGCCGGATCGCTTCATCGGCAATGTCCTGTCCGAGACCGAATGGGGCACGCTCGTCGGCTTTGAGAACCACAGTGGCCGGACCTTTCTCGGCGAAGGGACGCGACCGTTCGGGCGCGTCGTCGTCGGGCACGGCAACAACGGCCAGGATGGCACCGAGGGCGCGGTGACGCGCAACGCCTTCGGCTGTTACCTGCACGGATCGCTGCTACCAAAAAACCCCGCGTTCGCGGATCATCTGATCGCCCTTGCCCTCCGCCGTAAGTACGGCCCCGATGCCGCTCTCCCGCCACTCGATGACACGCTGGAAAGCGACGCGCACGCAGCGGCGGCACTCCGCGCAAAGCAGACGCGATAAGGCGATGGGAGGATCGAACCACCAAGACACCAAGGACACCAAGGAGGATGCAGAGAAGTACGATGACCCTGCGGGTCAGCGATGCGGATGAAAACAGGCTCAGGAGCCTATTTCAGAGGAAGAAATTAAAATTCCGCTCTCCTTCCCCTCTTTTCTTGGTGTCCTTGGTGTCTTGGTGGTTCGATCCTCCGTCGTCGTTTCTCCAAACGTTATGTTATGATGCGGTCGGGTTAGGCAGACACCGGTGATGGACGGGAGGCGGGATGGAGCGGCGCGAAGCGGGGGCGGGAGGCGAGATCGCGCGCGTGCTGTTCGCGGCGCTCCTGCTCCTTTTCGCGCTGGGGCAGGGGCCGATCATCCAGTCTCTTTTTCCGCTCGATGTCACGCCGAATCTGGTGCTCGTGCTCGTCACGCTCTGGGCCGGATACCACGGCCTCCGGGAGGGAATGGCGTGGGCGTTCGCGGCGGGCATCCTGCTCGATCTGCTGCTGTTCGCGCCGCTTGGCGCGCACGCGCTCGCCTTTATGGCAATCGTTCTGGCGATTGATCCGGTGCGGCAGATCGCGTTTGGGGATAACCATGCGTGGGCGCTGGTGGCGGTCTTCGTTGCCGCGCTGCTCGGCGACTTCGTCTTTTTGCTCGTGACGAACGCGGCGGGGCATCCGTTACGCCTTGACACGCTGTGGCGGTTCAGTATTGCCCGCGCGCTGACGGACGTACTGGCGGCGGTCGTGTTTATGCCGTTCGTGCTTTGGGTGCGCCGGTGGGGGAAACATGCGGATTTTGCGACGCACTAATCACCGGCGCTACGGCTCGCAGCGGCTCGAATTCCGCCGCTTCGGCACGCCGACCAAGGAGTCACCGAAAGAACAGAGTGCGGACGAGGTTTTCCTCGGTCGCCGGATGTTCATCTTCAAGGGACTCGCCGCCGGCTGCTTCGCCGCTGTGACCGGACGGATCGGCTACCTGCAACTCGGCCACCACCAGAGTGCGACGCAGGACGCGGTGACGCAGAATCTGCGCAAGCAGGTCGTGCGGGCGCCACGCGGGCTGATCACGGATCGCAATGGCGAAATCCTCGCCGAGAACCGCAAGGCGTGGGGGCTCGCGCTGATCCGCGCCAAACTGCCGAAAGACCCGGTACGCCGCGAGGCGATGTTTGCCGAAGTGGAGAAATACGTCCCGCTTGAGTGGGCGATCACCGTGCTGCCCTTCGGGCCGCGCGCCCTGCCCGCCACGGTCGAGGACGCCGCCAAGCGATTGGCGCAGTACAGCACGACCTACGATGACATCAACATCGGCAGGATGCTCCGTCGGGCGAACCAGCAACCGATCCTGCTCGAAAAAGACCTGAGCAAGGAGGATGTCGCGCCGATCAGGCGGGCGATTGGCGACATCTCCGGCGTGCAGTTCACGCGCTACGCGGAGTATCTCGTCTCTTCCGCGAATCAGCCGGACGCGGAACGCCCGACGCTCGTCAAGCGCGGCCTCGATCGGTTGGTTGCGCTCGCGCTCGATGCGAACGTGATTGATTTCCCCGGCATGGTCGTGGATGAAACGGTGCTCGCGCGGCATTATCCGCTCGGCGACCTCGTCTCGCACGCCATCGGCTACGTCGGCCCGGTGATTACGGAAGACCTGCGCAACAACCCGACGACCGGGGAGCCCATCTATCAGCCGGACGATGTGATCGGGCGGATCGGTTTGGAGGCCGCGCTGGAGGACGAGATACGCGGCAACGCGGGCACGCGATGGTATCTGGTGGACAGCCAGGAGGTGGATCGCGGCACGTCGCAGTTCGTCGCCGCGACCCCCGGCAAGAATCTCGAACTGACGCTCGATGTCACCTTGCAGAAGGCGGCGCGGGACGCGCTGCTGAAGCAATTGCCGCTCGCGCAGACCAACGCGCGCGACGCTGACCCCAATGCGGTAGTGGATTCCGCCGTCGCTGTCGTCCTCGATCCGCGCAACGGCGAAGTGCTCGCGATGGTCAGCCTGCCCGCGTATGATAATCAAGTCTTCATTGATTCGGGCGACCATGTCGCTGCCCGCAAGCAAATCAAGGCGTATCTCGACGATGACAAGACGAAGCCGATGCTCAACAAGGCACTGTACGAGTTGTATGCGCCAGGAAGCACGCTGAAGCCTTTCATGGCGGCGGCAGGCTTGAACGAGGGGACACTCAAGCCGGACACGTCCTTTAACTGCCCCGGCGCGATTTATGTGCAATATGGGACGGACGAGAATACGCGGGACGAGAAGCCGTGCTGGGTGAAGGCGCATGGCATCGCGCCACACGGGCCGCAAACCGTCGTCGAAGGAATCATGAATTCCTGCGACATCTTCTTTTATAATGTCGGCGCGCCCCATCAAATTGATCCCCAGACCGACAAATATCTGCATTACTATGAATATGGCGGACCGAAGGGCATCCAGAAGCATGACTTTCAGGGGCTCGGTATCGAGGCGATGGACAAGTACTTCGCGGATTTCGGTTTCGGCACGAAGACCGGCATGAAAGACCTCGGCAATGAGGAAATCGGTGTCGTGCCGACACCCGCCTACAAAACGAATCTGACGAAGAAGGACCATCCACCGAATGGCGATCCGTGGGCGCTCGGAGACACGATCAATGTCACGATCGGGCAGGGGTACTTCACCTGCACACCGATGCAGATGGCGGTGGCAACGGCGGCGATCGCCAATGACGGCGCCTTTTACCGCCCGCATCTCGTCCGCCGCGTCACCGACGACAAGGGCAACGAACTCCAGCGGGCGGACACCAGCCCACTCCGCTCGTCGCTTATCAAACCCGAACATCTCGCTCTCGTCCGGCAGGGGATGCGCGCGGTCATCGCGGATAAGCGCGGCACGGCGTTCGGCAAAATCAATGTGCCCGTGGAGGTCGCGGGGAAGACCGGCACGGCGGAGTACGGCGAGGCGATTGCCGTCAAGGGCAAACCGCTCAAGTACCAGCGACAGCACGCGTGGTTCACGGCCTTCGCGCCGTACCAGAACCCGGAGGTCGTCGTCGCGGTGCTGATCGTCGGTGGCGGTGAGGGGACGACGTTCGCTGCGCCCGCTGCGAACGATATACTGAAAGCATATTTCAAGGGGCAAGGGAAAGCGACACCGTAGGGTTCGGCATGGGGGAACGGGGGCGTCGGGTGAACGAGTCGCACGCACGATTACCGCGCATCGTCGTCCGTGGCACGCGAGACGGCCTCGTGATCGTGCTGCCCGAACGCGGGACGACGCGGGAACTCGTGCAGTCGCTCATCCAGCGGATCGCCGGGGCGGAAGGGTTTTTTCGCGGTGCGGAGGTCGTGCTGGATTACGGTACGCGTACCGTAATCGGGGAGGAGATCGCCGTGCTGCGGCAGGTGATCGAAGAGCGCGGCATCACGCTCCGCACGGCGACAGCGACCGGGTTCGACAGTCGCTCGACGCTTCGCGCACTCGGCTACAGCCCGCTCAGCGCGATGCCACAGCCGCCCGTGAAGGGGGACGAATCGCACCACGTTCCCGTCATGCCGCGCGACGAGTTGCCGATGCGCTACGTCCGCCGCACGTTTCGCTCCGGCATGTCCCTGCATCACCCCGGCCACCTCACCGTCCTGGGCGATGTCAATCCGGGCGCGGAATTGACGGCGGCGGGGGATATCGTCGTCTTCGGCTCGATCCGGGGCGTCGTCCACGCCGGGGTGATGGGGGATACCGGCGCGATCATCGCCGCGCTGTCAATGACGCCGACGCAGTTGCGCATTGGCACGATTTACGGACGCCCCGCCGAGCCGGGCGCCGACGACGCGGGTGAGGGGCCATGCATCGCGCATCTGGACGGCGGCGAACTGGTCATCGTACCGTGGTATGGCGGGCGCGATGTGCCGCC
>JALYXG010000406.1 GCA_030947205.1 Chloroflexota bacterium | reverse complement strand
TCGTTAACCGACTTCGCTTCGCTGCGGTAATCGGCGACCAGTTTGCGGCGGATGGCGGGCGACGGGGCCGCGCCGATTTGCGCCAGCAGATCGCGGCAGTAGTGCTGCCGAGCGCGAATTTCCTTGTCGAGTTCGACCCAGAATGGCAGCGCATCCGCATTCTTGAGGATGTGGTGCGCCATCTTGAGGTCGCCCTCGAGCGCGGTTAGTTCGTCATCGAAATCGAGCGGTTTGCCCTGCCCGGCGAGGTCATCGAACTCGCCTTTTTTCTGCGCGTCGCGGATTTGCTCCTCGACGATGCGACCCCAGTTGAACATGGGATACCTAACCCCCTAACGCCCTTCCCTCGGAGGGAAAGGGGAACAATTCGGCTCATTCGGTAAGTATAGCATGGGAAATGGAGGATGTGTGATGGAACTGTTCATCGCGGGGCTACCCGCGAGTGGGGTAATTGTCGCGCTCGTGGAGGGCGCGAAACGGGCGGGGTTGTCGGCGCGATGGGCGCCGGTGCTGGCTGTCGTGCTCGGGCTGATGTGCGGGCTACTGGCGCAACTTGCTGTCGTGGCGCCGCGCGTGGATGTCTGGTACGAAGCGGCGGGGGCGGGTATCGTACTCGGCCTTTCCGCCGCCGGTCTGTACTCGGGAACGAAGGCGATCCTCGTGCCGGCCCAACATCGTGGCACGAATTCTGCCTAATACAGATACACGTCCACAAAGGGCGCAGAAGGAACCGGATCGAGCCGCGAAACGTTCGCATGACTGAAGGATCGGCACCGGGGCTTTTCGGATCAGGAGCGACGACATGAACCCACGACATACCCATACCCTGACGCATTTTGGCCCGCTCTTCGTCACCACACTCGGTGGCTGGATGGCGTTCCACTTTATCAATAGTGGCACGATGCATATCGTACCGGGGATAATCGTCGCGGGTCTCCTGGCCTATGCGGGCACGCTTGTCGCACTCCGCCCTCGAACGACGCGCGATCTGCGGTCGGTCTATCCCGCTGTGCGGACGACCGACCGCTTTATGACAGTCGCGACGCCGCGCACCCTCACCCGGCTCTCCCGTCGCCCGGCCTTCGATGTCATGGACATCGCCGCCGGCGACTAAAAAGTTCATTCCTTCCCCTTCCCCTCCCCTTGCCCCCGCCCCCCAGCGGGGGCTTTTTGCTGCCGACCTAACCCCACGAAAACTCCCTCCCCATGATTGGGGAGGGAGGCGACTTCGGTTTGTTTGTGGTGACGGCTGCTAATCGGCCTCGATCAGTTCCGGCACGCGCGCCTCGTCGTCCACGAAGGCGTCGGTCAGCCCGGCAGTGGTGGTCGCGACCGGCGACTTGATGAGGAAGTATGAGACAACGCTACAAACGATAATCACCGCGCTCGACACGACGATCGCGCGATCCATGCCGCTGATGAAGGCGTGGCCGCTCGCGTCACGGATCTGCGCCGCTACCGTCGGCGGCAGGCCGGGGAAGCGCTTCGGGTCCTCGATCACGCGGCCCGCGAAACTCATGCCGGAGCCGATCAGGTCAATCAGCGACTTGAAGGGGGCGGACGCCGGGTTGGCGCGCGTCTGCACGATCGTCTCCGAAGCGTTGTACTGATTCTGATAGACGCGGTTCATGATCGTGCCGAGCAGTGCGATACCGAACGCGCTGCCGATCTCGCGGATCGCGCCGTTGATCGCGGAGGCAACGCCGCTCTTCTCGTTCTCGACGCTGTTCAGCACTGCCGTCGTCATCGGCGCGAAGATCAGCGACATGCCGAAACCCATCACGATGTACGCGGGCACGATGGTCAGGTAACTGGCATTCACGCCACCGCGCAGATAGAGCAGCGTGCCGATCCCGGCGATCATCATGCCGAGCGAGATCAGCGCCCGCGAGCCGACGCGACCGATCAGTTGGCCGGAGAGCGGCGCGAAGAACATCATCGTGATGACCATCGGCAGCATCGTCAACCCCGCCCGCACGGGCGAGAAGCCGTGGATGTTCTGCTGGTAGAGCGTCATGTAGAAGGCGACGCCGGCGATCAGGAACGAGACGGCGAACGCATCCATGTTCGCGCCGGAAAAGGTGGAGGAGCGGAAGAAGCGGAGCGGCACCATCGGCTTCTCGGTATGCGCCTCGACCCAGATGAAGGTTGCCGTGAGGATGGCCGCCGCAGCGAAGGCGGCGAGGATCAGCGTGTCGCCCCAGCCGCGATCACCCGCCTCGATCAAGCCCCACGTCAGCGAGGCAATCGCGCCGGTGATGAGGAGCGTGCCGGGGATGTCCGTCGCTACCGTGCCGGAGGTGTCGCGCGATTCCTGCACGACCGCCGAGGCGACGAAGAAGGCGACGATGCCAATCGGGATGTTGATGATAAAGACCCAGTGCCAGTTCGCGTACTGGACGAGGAAACCGCCGACAATCGGGCCGAGCGCGAGGCCGGAAACGGAGATGGCGGACCAGATGCCGAGCGCCTTGCCCCGTTCCTCCGGTGGGAAGGCGACGGAGATCAGTGAGAGCGAGAGCGGCATGATAAAGGCCGCGCCCAGCCCCTGCACCGCGCGGGCGAGGATCAGCATCGTAATATTCTGCGACAGCGCGCCGAGGAGCGATGCGCAGGTGAACAACCCGAGGCCGAACAGGAACCAGCGCTTCCGCCCCAGCCGGTCGCCAAGGCCACCCGCAGTGATCTGCAAGGAGGCAAAGATCAGCGTGTAGGCTGAGACGATCCACTGCAACTGCGTCGTTGTCGCACTGAGTTCGCGAGAGATCGTCGGCAGCGCGATATTGACGACAAGGTTATCGAGGATCGCCATGAAGAGCGCGAAACAGGCCGCAATCAGCGTCCACCATTTCAATCGTTGTCCTGCCATCAGTTGTCCTGCCATCAGTTATTACCCTCCACTTTCCTGAATATGACCGAGACCCGCCGTTTCATACGTGGCTGATATACCGATGGTCAGTGTACCGTGGGAGCGCATCGGGCACATTGTCCTTTCGTATAGATCGGTTCCCCGCCATTGGAAGGGGCGATACCAGCCCAACCGGTGGTTGCGTTTGCCCGTCCACCCCCTTCCCTCTGCCATTGATCCACTTGCGTACGTACGAGCGCCAGAATAGAACTTTTGTTCTTATTTGTCAAGCAATGTATCGAGGGATTGTGCGAGAACATGCCTATCTCCTTGTTCGATGCCGGGCTACCCGGACGATGGTCTCGACTGGCTGCGCCCCAGCCCTCCAGTCACGCCAAACGGCTCTGACATCAAATAGTCGTTCAGCGGCGTCTGAAATCGACAACGGGCCTGCCGAGTCATTCATCGCTCATCTGCATGAGACTGCGTGCGATAGTGCAGAGCGGACGCGATTGGACATTTTTCCCTTGTAGTCCGACGATAGACAGCTTGCTACAGATGATGGAGCAGGCTTCAGCCTGCCGTTCGGGATTGCAGGCCGATGAATATTCACAACTTCACTGGGTAATAGCTTGGTGGCACAGGTTTTCAACCTGTGCGCCTGGCATGCCGCCCGGATGGCACCCGGAAACCTGCTCCACCCGATTATCGGTCTGCGTTGGTACTATTCATAAACCTGCTCCATCGGTATTCCTGCAAGGGAGCAGAATCAGTACGTCTGCTATCGTGCCCGCCACGCATCATAGGCGGCGCGCCATTCGTCTCGCGTGATGTCGAACAAGAGGTTGTCGTGGTAGCGTCCGCCCTTGACATCCGCCCATTTGAGCCGCCCCGCCTCCCGATACCCCTGCTTCAGCAGTGCGGCGACGGAG
>JALYXG010000404.1 GCA_030947205.1 Chloroflexota bacterium | reverse complement strand
GCCTGCCACATCCCGCCCCGCGCGCCAGTCATCGTGCGCCAGACTATGGCGCGCTCCGCCCAGTTCCGGCGCATTTCCTCTTTCCGTTCGTCGTTCGTGGCGGGGTCGGGGGTGGACATGAAGTCGCTCCTCTCGCTGCGATAGAAGGCGCCGTACGGACTGCACTTCCGCCCCCTACGGCAATTCTTTCTGGCTCTCGATCTTCGCGTCGTCCAGTTCCATGCCGATGCCGGGCAGGGTCGGGAGCGGAATGAAGCCGTTTTGCGGCTCGACGGGGTTTTTGAGGAACCACTGATGGATCGTGTTCCATTTGATGAGGTATTCCAGCATCGGGCAGAGCGTGACGGGTTGCGCGTAGAGGAAGTTGGCGGTCGCGGGCGTCGAGTGGCCGTGCGGGATCAGTTGGACATCGTAGACGCTGGCGAGGGCGGCGATTTTGAGCAATTCGGAGATGCCGCCCGCCCAGTAGATGTCCGGCTGGTAGACGTGCATCGCGTTCGCCTGCATCAGTTGGTGGATGCCCCAGCGGGTGTACTCGTGCTCCGCGCCGGAGACGGCGATGCCGTGGCCGATCTTCGCCGTGATGGAAGCGTACGACGCGATCTTGTCCGGCAGCACCGGCTCCTCGATCCAGCGCGGCTGGTACTCCGCGAACCGCTCGGCCATCGCCAGCGTGTACGGCACGTCCCACGACATCCACGCGTCAATCATGATGTCCACGTCCGGCCCCGCCGCCTCGCGCAGTGTCCGCATCAGCTCGACGTTCTTCGCGATCCCGGCACGGCCGTCCGCTGGCCCCCAGCGGGGGAACCACTTGGTCGCAGTGAAACCCTTGCCGACGATCTCCTTTGTCACTGCGGTGGCGCGGTCGGTGTCGAGGCCGTAGCCGAGGGCGGAGGCATAGGCGGGCAGCGTTTCCCGCACCGGCCCGCCGAGCAGGACGTAGACGGGTACATTCGCCCACTTGCCCTTGAGGTCCCACAGCGCGCAGTCAATCGCGCTGATCGCCATCATCTCGACGCCCTTGCGGCCATGCACGGCGGCGCGGTAGAGGACATCCCAGAGCCGTTCGATAGCGAGCGGGTCCGCGCCGAGCAGGTAGTGTTCCATGCTCTGCTTGATGATGAATGCCTGATCCGGCGTGATCGGACCGCCGATGCCGGTCATCCCCGCGTCCGTCTCGATGTGGACAAAGGTCGAGGTCATCCGGTACGCGCCCTCGGTGGCGGGCGGCAGCCAGCCGGCGCCCTCGTTCTTGAACTGCGGGTAGATGTCCACCGGCCGAATCAGCCGCTCTTCCCAAAAGACGCCGGGGAAATCCATCGTGCCCGTGTACTGGATGCACCGTACCGCCGTGATCTTCATCGTCCATCGCTCCTTCCTGTCCTCGGTTCGATCGGACGAGCATAGCGCAGGCACAGGAGGATGTCATGCCGGGAATCCTAACCCCCGGCATGACGAGAACGCATAAGCCTGCCGCCACCGAATACAAATACACTGCGGGGCTTTCGCACAGTGCTATACTGCCGCGTGGGGAATGACCGTCCGACACTCTAGGGCAGGAAATGAACGAGACGACCGCAAGCGCGCCCGCCACGACCTACGATGACATTACGACGAATGTCCTTTCCCTCGGCACGGGGAAAGGGGCGGCGGCGGTCGGACGGGTGCCGCCGGGCCTCGTCATCGCGGGCCTGTTCTTCGGCGACCGCACAGTTTTTCGCCGCGTCGAACGCGGCCTAACGCACCTGCCGTCCGACCCGAACCGGGGTGTGGCGGAAGTCGTCGTGCTGGACGCCGGGCCGGATTTGGCGCGCGTTTCGGCGGGCGTCGCGTGGCTGGAAGCGGAGAGCGGCGTCTGGACGGTCGTGCTTGGCGAATCGCTCGCGCCCCGGATGGATATTGACCTCTGGCTTGCCGAGCGGGGCGAAGCCGGCGCGGCGATCGCCATTGACGGCCCGCGCGGCCTGTCCCGACTGTTTGGCGACAAGTTCACCGCGATCCGCGCCCCAATCACCGAGGCGGCGTCGTTCGATGATCTGCTCGGCGATCCGACGTTGCCGGATGCACTCCGCGCCCTGCGCGAGGGCATCCGCCGCCGCCGTGTGACGAGCGTGGACGAGGCCGAGACGCGCACCGTCACGCCACAGAGCACGAGCCTGAACGAACCCGGCTCCGGCCTGACACCGGACGATCCCGCCGTCGCCCTGCCGCAGTTCCGCTTCATCTTCACCGAGGCCGAGGAGTTCAAGCGCGTCCGCGCCGCCCTCGAAGAACCCGCCCCCGACACGCACGACCTCTACGGCGAAGCGCTCATCATTCCGGTGGGAAAAGGACGAAGGGCTGAGGACTCAGGACTAAGCGATGAAGATCCAACTCAGTCCTCCGACCGTGAGGTCATCGTCGTCGGGGCGATGGCATGGCGACGGGTTTCGACGGGGTGGACGCTCGTCATCGGGCGGGTGCGGACGCGGTCGTCGCTCGTGAATCGCTGGCTGGACGATGGCGAGGGGGATCAGCGGACGCGTGTCCTCTTGGCAACCGTCAACAAGCGTGGCAGCACCGAGCAGCCCGTCGCGATTGATCTCCTTTGCCGTGTGACTGACCTGCGCCCCGAAATGCGCGACGCGGACGCACCCTTCGCCCCCATCGCCCCCGATCAGGAACCCGTCGTCACCCTCGTCCGCACTGCCGCCTTCGAATTGAGCAATGAGCAATGAGTAGGGAGCAGATAGCAGGCAGCAGGCAGTCGGCAGCAAGCGATAGGAACGCCCGGCTTTCCCTCATTGCTACTGCCCTGAAGGGCACCCGCTCATTGCTCATTGCTGAGCGGCCAACGGGAGCGGCGTATGCTCTTCCATAGCACGACCGCGTTCCAGATCGGTGGGCTGGCCGTCAAGTGGTACGGCCTGTTTATCATGTCGGGCGTGATCGCCGCGACACTGCTCGCCCATCGCCTCGCGCCGACCAAGGGCGAGGACCCGGAGCATATCTGGGGATTGTTGCCCTACCTC
>JALYXG010000393.1 GCA_030947205.1 Chloroflexota bacterium | reverse complement strand
ATCAGCGCGCTCGATCCCTGCGCGTACGTCGTGCAACTCTCGGTCAATGACACAACCGTCGTCAGCTCCTCGGGCAGCCATTCGAACGAGTTCTTTTACGCCCTGACCATCACCGCCTGATCGTCTTCGCAAAGGCGGGGTATGCTTCGGCAAGCCCCGCCTTTTCTGGTTCCCGCATATATCCCCCAAACCATGTACGGTTTTTATGGTCATACGTGCGTTGACGAAAATGACGAATAATAGTACGATGAATCAGAAAGGAAGTGAGCAATGGCAACGCTAGCAACGATTGAACACCTATTGGATGAGATTGACCGGCTGGCGGACGAAGACCGCACGGAGGAGATCAAAGAAGTTGTGGCGCGCGCGCGTGGCGAGATCGTCGGCGACGATGCGCTCGTCACCACCACGCAAGCCGCGAAGTTGCTTGGGATCGGCTCAATCAACACGATCAAATCCATGGTCAGGCACGGCGAAATCACCACTATCCGCAAAGTTGGTAACCGGACGATGATCCCGCTCGGGGAGATCAAGCGGTTGCAACATACGGACCTCGTGCGCGATTTGCGCGCCATTGCCGGTGCGATGACCCTCGGCGCGCTCCCCGATGCGGAGAACGAGGGCACACCGATGTCGCCGGAACAGATGGACATCCTTGAAGCAGGGCGACCCGGTACTTTGCCGTGGAAAAAGTGAGCGGCGCCCCCACTCTCCCACGCGCGGTACTTGACACAAATGTCCTTTATTCTCACACGAGGAGAACCACGCTCGTTGGACTTGTTCGCCTCGGTCGCTTTGAGGCGATTTGGTCCTCGTGGATTGTTGCGGAACTCAATCGCGTCCTCACATGGCATTGGGCGGCGCGATACGGTAGCGATGTGACGACCCAGCGCATGGCATCGGTCGCTGCCAAGGAGATGATGACCTACCTCCTTGCCTCTTTCACGCTCGTTGACCCGCCGCTACCACATCCGATTCCCTGGCCTGAACTCACCGATGTCTGGGACGTTCCAGTGTATGCGACCGCAATCGCAGCTCGCGCAATGTACGTCGTGACGGACGATCGCCGCCATTCTCCGCCGCGTGATCCGGCAACGAAACGGCGTATCTGGAATGGGATCGAATACATCACGTACAACCACTTTGTGGCACTTGTCATGTAGCGTCGGTCGCTCAATCGCGATGTGATCCCTATTTAGGGGAACTCACCGCACGCGGACTGCTGGCGCCCCGTTCGCCGTGCAGAAGAAGCCGTTGAGCGTCTGCGTCACGTCCCCGTTTGGGCAGTTCGAGTTGCCGTCATTGTACTGGCGGATGATGGATGCGTTCCCGGTCGGGCCATACGCGGTACCGCTGTATCCGGGCGCGTAGGGAGCGTACGGGGCGTAGCCGCTGTTGAAGGACAGGCTGCTGGCTGCCGGTTGCCCGTTCACCGTGCAGAAGAATCCGCCCAGCGTCTGCGTCACATCGCCGTTCGGGCAGTTCGAGTTGTTATCGGTGTACTGTCGAACGACGGTGCCGTTCCCTGTAGAACCGTATACCGAGTTGGTGTACCCGTTATTGATAATCGAGGTCGGGATATACCCGGAGTTGAACGGCGGGACTGCGCCGCCGTTATACACGGGAGCGGAGCCGTAATTGTACCCCGGCACGGCATAGGCGGTCGGATCAATACGCTGCCCGGTGCTCGTGCAGACGTTGATGAGGTTGCCGCCACTGTCCGAGACGATCGAGACTTGACCATCGCCGCAGAAGCGGGGGTCGAAGGAGGTCGAGATAACGGTATTCGGCGGGTAGGGGGAGGACGCGCCGACAGCGGCGGGGACGAGTGAGAACAAGAGCAGGAGCATGCCGAGGGCGGCAACTGCGGGTATGAAGCGACGAGAGCGGAAGCGGTGCATAGGGACCCTCCTAACCAAGTAGACCAACACGAGCGAACGCCGCACCGCTCATAGCATTATAACGAACGATCGCCCGATCAGTTGTACCGGTACGATAACGACGAAAGAGCAAATTTTTCACACTGAATCACGAACATTTTTAACACCTTCCGGGGTTTTCGGGAATGGGTCGGAGGATTTGACATCGCACCAATCTGTTGCTAGGCTACGCAACGGCATTGACGGGGAGCAGTATGCGCACCCAACGCCCAAGCGAGCCGGGATATAGTGAAAGCCCGGTGGCGGAACGCGCGGAACCTCGCCCCTGAGCCGTGACGGCGAACAACTCGTAGCCGCCACCGGGTACGCCCGTTATCGCGTTCATCGAGTGGCCCTGCATCGTGTGGGGCAACGAGGGTGGTACCGCGAGCAGTCTTTTCTGCCCGTCCCTTTTTCGGGGGCGGGTTTTTTGTGTGGCATCCGGTCGGCGGCGCGGAAAGGGGGAGTAGTACAATGTGCACATCGGTCGTACGACTCAGCGTCCTCCTTCGCCGCAGCCTTACGAGGCCCGGGTACGGGCCGAATCCCAGTGGCACAGGTTTGTAAACCTGTGAGGGTTCGCAGGTTACACCTGCCCCACCGATGCGAAAGGATGTCACACATGAGTGCGAACGGAATCGAGAACCAATCGTCGAATGTAGCTCGCCCGGCTATCGAGGCCGGGAAGCGCGTCTATATTTTCGACACGACGCTGCGCGATGGCGAGCAGTCGCCCGGCGCGAGCATGACCGTCCATGAGAAACTGGAAGTCGCCGATGCGCTCGTCCGCCTCGGTGTGGACATCATCGAGGCCGGATTTCCCATCGCCTCCCCCGGCGATCTGGACGCGGTGCGGCAGATCGCCGAACG
>JALYXG010000390.1 GCA_030947205.1 Chloroflexota bacterium | reverse complement strand
ATGGCGGTGCCGTCCGTCGTGACCGCGACGATGCGCTTTCCGTCACGCTCGACCGTGCCAACCCCTTCGAGCGTAATCATCGGGCCGCGCCGGTGTGGAGCAACCGCCGTGATGTGCCACACCATGTGCAGCGTGTCACCGGCGATAATGGGCGCGCGGAAGCGGATGCCCCACGTCCGCCCGAGCGACGGCGCGCGATTGGTGATCTGCGCCGCACCGAAGGCCATCACGACCCCGGCGATGTGCGCGCCCGACGCAATCACCGCGCCGAACTGCGGCGACGGCGTGTGATGCACCGGGTTCGTGTCCCCGAGCAGCGCCGCCATCTGCCGAATCTCGTCCGCCGGAAACGCAAACGCACCCTCGAACGTGTCGCCGACCTTGATTGGTCCGGCGGGGGCCGCTGCGATTTCCTGATTGTCCTGATGCTTCGTCATCGTATGAATCGTATCCGACAGATACCACCGGCTGCAATCGCATCAAGTTCATGATGATCCGACGTTACCAACTCGCCACCGACACGATTCGTGAGCGCGATGGCGGCACAATCGGCGAGCGACGCTCTGTTCGTGGCCTTATATCTCCCGATTTCCTCCCAGAATATGCGATCCATGTCTTCTCGCACAATCACGCCGAGGTTTTCGAGGTCCGTAATCGCGGATCGTGCCGTTGCCTCATCGGAAGAGCGAATAAAATCGTCGTACACCTCGCAGAGATTGATCGCATGGACGATACAGGTATCCGTATCACTGGTAAGCACTGCCTCAACAATGGCAGCACCGGTTTCATTACGGAGGAACGCGATCATCGCACTCGCATCAAGGACAAGAATCACGACCGGCGGTCTTCGCGCGCAATTTCCTCTTGCTTCTTTCGTGTGAAGGCGTTGCTGCTGGTTGGAACATGCGCGTACTTGCCGCGAACGGCGCGCACACGAGCAACTCGATCTCGTTCCGCTTGCTCCCGATCTTGCACAAGAGTATCGCGTACACGATCAGGCAACGCGTGCGCCACTTCGGCTCGGATCGGTTCGAATTGCGAATGGGCGGCCATATTCATCACCCCGTTGAACCATCGTCTACTCGTCCGAATGCCCACCGTATATCGGTTATTATAGAACGGCAGGCCTCGGTTATCTATCCCCCCACTCGCGGGCGGTCGGGGTATTCGGGATCGGACCACCACCGGCATCGAGCCAGCCCTGGGCGGCGAGGGCATCGTTGCCGACGGAGCCGAACCAGACGGCGTCGCCGTGCAGTTCGAGGCGGCCGCGCTCGAAATATTGGACGGCGAGACTGTTTTCGGTGATGACGCCGGTGCGCGGCATGCCGAGGAAGGCGAGGCCACCCGCCTGCTGCCACGCGGCGCGGAAGGGCGACGCCACCGCATGCCCGGCGACGGGGAACCAGAAGGCATCGGGAACGGTGGGGGCCGGTTCGGGGGCGGCAGGGCCGCTCGCTGTGCCCGTTTTCGGATCAAGCCAGCCTTTCGCCTGCAAGACGGCGTTGGCGATCAGATCGGCATCCACGCGCGCGGGTCGGCCGCTTTCGGCGGGGCGGACGATCAGCCGCCCGCGCTCGAAATCCTGTGTGCGGTACCAGCGGCCGTCCGCCGGGTCGCGCCGCGCGTATTCGGCGGTGCGTGGCAGGCCGAGCGTCGTCATGCCGCCCAGCCGCTCCCACGCAGCACGCAGCTCGCTCTGCACGGCGTGGCCCGTCTGCGCGAAGGCGAGGATGCCGGGGCCGTTCGGGGCCGCGCCTGTAACGGGCTTCGGGAAATTCTTGTATGCGCTGTAGTACGGCTCCTTCGGCACGAATTTAGTGCTGGCGTCAATGCTTCTGCCCGTGCCGTAGATCGGTATCTCGGTGGCCAGCAGGCCGTAGTGCTCGCCCGTCCAATCGTGGAGCATATGCAGGTTCGCGACCTCGATGTAGTCCTGCGACAGGAGCCACGGCAAGCCTTGCTGGAGGAATGCCGCCTGCTGGTCCGGCGTCGCTTCCCAGCCGTACTCGGTGATCCAGAGTTTCTTGCCCGCGTCTCCCGCGTCCACCATCCGCTTGCGGACATCCTGAATCGGGCCGGGGATGATCGCGGCGACCTGGCCATTCGCGCCCGACTTCATGATCGAGCCATACGGGTGAAAGGAGATCGCGTCCCACGGGCGCTTGCTCGGGCCGTTCGTGTTGTCGCTGACGCCGTAGAGCCAGTCCACATAAAAAAAGCCCGCGAGCGTGTTCGCCGCGACGACCGCGCCGGGATTGACGGCGTGAATCTCGTCGTAGAACGGCCGCAGCCAGCGCAGGTAATCCGCCACCTCGTGACCCATCAGGGACCAGAGTTCCGGCTCGTTCCAGAACTCCCAGAGGCGAATAAAGGGGTAGCGCGCGGCGACGGTGCACACCGTCGCGCGGAACTGCGGCTCGGCGTCGGCCCGGATGCCGCAGGTAAGTCGTTCCTTGTCGAACTCCTGCTGCGCCTTCGCGCAGGCCGCACTGTCCGGGCTGGCCCACGCGGGCGCGGCGACGAACGAGGCGATCACCTCGATATTCTCGGCGGCGAGACGGTTCAAAACGCGGTCGAACTGCGCAAAGTCGTACTGCCCCGGCTGCGGCTCAACGGTCTTCCAATCGAGCGACAGGCGGACATTCGTGATGCCGAGTTGGTGGTAATAGGCCATGAACTCGTCGAGGTGCGAGTCGAGCCACCACATATGCCCGGCGATGCCGAACTTCA
>JALYXG010000386.1 GCA_030947205.1 Chloroflexota bacterium | reverse complement strand
GGATCGAGGATTTCGTAGGTGCGCGGGTCGGCGAGCACCGCCTTCGTGTGGACGCCCGCCTTGTGCGTGAAGGCGGTCGCGCCCGTCAGGTAATTGTTGAAAGGGATCGGCACGCCGACGACCGCCGCCACGAGCGCATCGAGATAGCGCAGGCCGGGCAGATCGTACGCGGCGGTCAGCGCGGGGTCGGTCGCATAGAGGCGGGCGATCAGGCCGCCGAGCGGCGTGATGCCGTTGCGCTCGCCGATGCCGAGGACGGTCGTGTCAATAAAGGTCGCGCCCGCGTCGAGGGCGGCGTGGGCATTGGCAATCGCGCAGCCACTATCGTTGTGGCCGTGGAACTCGATCGCGGCGCGGCACTCCCGGCGGAGCGTCGCAACCAACTCTTCGACCTGCCGAGGCGTCGCGATGCCGACCGTGTCCGCGATGCCGATCCGGTCCACGCCGAGCGCGTCCACGGCGCGGTACATCGCGAGCAGGTCGTCGCGGTCGGTGCGGAAGCCGTCTTCGCTGGAGAAGCGCACGACGAGGCCGTGCCCCTTGGCGAGCCGGATGCATTGCGCGGCGCAGGCGGTCATCGTCGCGACGGTGTGGCCGTGGCTGTGCGTGCGCAATTGGTCGGACATCCCATAGAAGAGATTGACGCCGTCCATGCCCGCATCAATCGCCGCCTGCACATCGCCCGGCGTGCAGCGGACATGCGCGAGGAGCATCGCCCGGCGCGGCATCGCGGCGAGCAGCCGGGCGTCCGCGAACGAGCGCGGCGAGGCGGCGGGGTTGGTGATCTCGATGGCATCCACGCCGAAACGGTCGAGCGCGCGGGCAATCGTCTGTTTCTGCGCCGTGGTGAAGTGGGCGCTGGCGAACTGCTCGCCCTCGCGCAGGGTGGTATCAATGATCGCCACATGCTGAATCGTCACCACGAGCCTCCTGACGAGTGGGCGGTGGATAGTGGGCAGTGGGCAGCAAAGAGGAGGACGCAGCGCGCTTCCTGTTTCATCTGTCCACTATCCACTATCCACCGCCCACTATCCCGTCACCGCACCGCCCGGAGGGGCAAACAAAAACGCCCTCATCCCGATTGGGACGAGCGGCGCGGTGATCGCGGGCTTCGTGGTACCACCCAAGTTCGCGACGCCAATGCAGGCATCGCCTCAGCCGTACGGAACATTCCCGGTAAAACAGGCTGGAAAAGCCGACGCTACCAAGAGAATTCGATACGCGCGCCTGCGGTAACGGAGGCGACCCGGCGTAGCATCAGCATCCCGGAAGATGCGTCCACCTTGCGGCTCAGAGGCTTTTTTCCCGCTCTTCCCGGCCCCGCCTCACACCTCGCGCGGGTCGCTGTGCCGTTCCATTCCGGTACTCTCCCTCGTCAACGCCGTTGACGGTGACTTGTCATCAACGACGATAGCACGCGGAGAATCCCCGTGTCAATCTGTACGGACAGGGAAAACCTAACCCCCCAGCCCCTTCCCGCAAGGAAGGGGAGGGGAGCGTCTGCGCAGATGACATGTTCGGGGAAGGCCACAAGTCGCTACATGAAGACACCCCTTCTTCGTGGGAAGGGGCCGGGGATTAGGTTTTCCCGTGTAAAGAGGTCTTCAGCCGGGTACCGCAGCCACTGCCGCGCTTCCTCGTCCTGCACTCTCATACAGTACCTTGCCTTCGCGAAGTGCGGGACGGAGCACGGTGCCAATCAGGTCGCCTCGGCGTGCAATCTCGTCCGGGGTCGTCACGATAACGTCTTTCGCGACGCCGAGACCACCGAGCACGCCGAGCATGGCGATGGCGGCCTTGCGACGGTCGGTGCCATCGGGCATGACGATGAGCAGGTCACTCTCGCTCTGTTCGTTCGCTTCCCCGCGCGCATAGGAGCCGAAGAGGATGATGCGCTCCGGCTGAAAGCCCGAGACGATGCGCCCGGTCATGATTTCGAGTGTGTCATCAATGGCAGTCATGTGTGCCATCCATAGCCTTTGCAGCGAACGTCCTTGCACAGTGTACTGCGTCGGATTCATCCGCGACCCCAAAGATGAAACCCCTCTCCATCGCAATGGAGAGGGGGCAGGGGGTGAGGTTTCCCTTACTTCACCGAGGCGTTGTACTGGTCCAGCGCCTTGTTGGAGGCGGCGGCGGCCTTATCGAGGGCGACTTTCGCGGTGGACTTGCCGAGCAAGGTTTCCTCGATTGCGCCCTCGACATCCGTGGTGCGCGACTGGGTGAAGACGCCGAGCACCGCGCCGCTCGTTGCGGGGTTGGACGGGTTGGCGTGCAGCTGGTCAATTGCCGTCTGGAACTGCGGATACTTCTCCGTGTTCGCCTTCACCTCCGGCAGGTCGTAGGCGTCCTTGCGGATCGGGAAGTAGCCGGTGCCGATGTGGAAGAAGCCCTGCTGCTTCGCCTGGGCGATGAACTGGACGAACTTCCAAGCCGCCTGCTTCTCTTTGTCCGCCTTGTCCTTGGCGATGTAGACCGCCGCGCCGCCCATGATGATGCCGCCCTGCTCGCCGCCCGCTGTCGGACGTGGCATGTAGCCGGTGCCGAGTTCGAACTTGCCGCCCGCCTTGGTGAGGATGCCCTTCAGCGCGGCGGTGGATTCGGTGATCATCGCCACCTGCCCGGCGGCAAAGGCGTTTTGCACATCGCCCGTGCTCCGACCGAGGTTCGCCGCGAACCCCTTGTCCACCATCCCCTTCCACCAATCGAGGACTTTGACGCCCGCATCGCTGTTATAGACGACTTTGGTTGCCCGTTGCGCGCCGCGTCCGTTGTCCGGATCGGCATAGACGGAGTTCTGGGTGGCGAGCCACTGCTCGAAGAACCAGCCGTAGATCGCGAACGCCGCGCCAGGTTGCGCCTTGCCGCTCGCATCCTTCTTGGTCAGTTTCTCCGCCGCCGCCGCCACATCGTCCCACGTTCGAGGGGCCTTCGCCGGATCAAGCCCTGCCGCCTTGAAAGCGTCCTTGTTGTAGTACAAGATCGGGTTGGAGGTATTGAACGGCATCGCGTTCAACTTCTTGTCCACCGTGTAGTAGTTGAGGATCGGCTGCTCGAACTGCGACAGGTCGAACTTGTCCGCGTCAATAAAGGTCTGCATCGGCTCGATCGCCTTGCTGTCAATCATGAAGCGCTGGCCGATGTCGTAGACCTGCAAAATGTGCGGCCCGTCCTTGGACTGCAATCCGGCGCGGAACTTGTTCACCAGATCATCGTAACTGCCCTGAAAGATGTCCTGCACAAAGATGTCGGACTGGCTGTCGTTGAACTGGTTGGTGAGATTGCTGACGATCTCGCCATTGGTACCGCCCAGCGCGTGCCAGAAAGTCAGTTTGGTCGCGCTCGCGTTCTTGGCGACCTTCGGCGTCGCGGCAGGCAGGGTCGCGGCGGGCGGCACGCCGGTCGCGGGCGCACCACCACCGACGGTTGGTGCGGCAGTCGTCGCACCGCCCGAAGCAGTTGTCGCCGCTGCTGTCGCACCGCCCGAAGCGGTGGTTGCGGCGGTCGTCGCACCACCGGCAACAGTCGTCGGCGCCTTCGTTGCGGCGCTGGCGGCGGTTGTCGCCGGAGCCGTTGTCGCGCTGCTGCCGCCACATGCGCTCAAGATTGCCGCGAGCGCGCCCGTCGCAGCGGTGCCGACGCCCAACCGAAGCAGGTTCCGGCGTGTCAGTCGCGTATTCCGTTCGATCCCTTCCATGTTCTGTCTCCTTTGCTGCACATGAACATTCTACGATACGACCGCCGCTACCCCTTGACGGAGCCAGCGGTGAGTCCCCGAATCAGTTGACGCTGCCCAATAACGAGCAGCGCGATGGTTGGCACGAGCACGAGCACGACCCCGGCCATGATGAGGTTGTAGGAGAGCGATTCCTCGTTGCGGAGGAAGTTGATGCCGATCTGCGTCGTGCGCATATTCCGGCTGTTCGTGACGAGGAGCGGCCAAAGGTACTGGTTCCACGTCTGGAGAAAACTGTAGACCGCCAGCGTGCCGAGCGCCGGGCGTGAAAGCGGGATGACGATGGTGATGAGGTAGCGCAGGCTACCGCAGCCGTCCAGTGTTGCGGCGTCGTGCAACTCCTTTGGGATCGTCAAAAAGAACTGCCGCAGGAGGAAGGTGCCGAAGCCCGTCGCGATAAACGGCGCGATCAGGCCGAGGTACGAGTCCTTCCAACCCCACTGCGAGATCGTCTGGTAGTTCGGGATCAGCGTCACCTCGAACGGGATCATCAGGGTGGCGAGGAAAAGCATAAAGAGGAAGGTTCGCCCCCGGAACTCGCGCACGGCGAAGGCGTACGCCGCGAGGCTCGCCGTCACCAACTGCGCGATCATCACCGATGCCGCGACGATGAAACTATTGAGGATGTAGCGCGGGATCGGCAGGCGGCTCAAGACGGCGCGGTAGTTGTCGAGCCGCAGCGCGCTCGGCAAAAAGCGCGGCGGGTACTGCGCCGCCTCATCGGGCGTCATGAAACTGACCGCAAGCGCATAAAGGAGCGGAAAAAGGATGACCAGCGCCACGACGGTGAGCAGCAGATAGAGGAGGAGTTTTCGCACCGCGCGCGCATTCGACGAACCGCTCATTGGTAGAACACCCTGCCTCCCAGCGACTTGAATTGGATGCCGGTCAGCGCGACCAGGATGATGAAAAGGATGACCGCCTGCGCCGACGCATAGGCAGAGTGGAAGTTGAAGAAGGCGTCGCGATAGATCGAATACACGACCACATTGGTCGAACCCGCCGGGCCACCCTTGGTGAGCACATCAATCTGCGCGAAACTCTGGAACGCCGCGATCACCGAGATGACGCTGACGAAAAAGAGCGTCGGCGACAGCAGCGGCAGCGTGACACTCCCGAACATCCGCGCCGGGCTTGCGCCGTCAATCTTCGCGCTCTCGTAGAGTTCTTCCGGGATGCCCTGCAAGCCGCTCAGCAAGATCGTGAAGTTGAAGCCGAGGCCGAGCCAGATTGTGCCGATGGCGATCGCCCAGAGCGCGGAGTTCGTGTGTGTCAGCCACTGGACGGGCGGCAGACCGATCCGGCTCAGGAGGTAGTTCAGCATGCCGACGCTCGGGTTGTACAGCAGCGCGAAGATCACCGCGCCCGCCCCGACCGAGACGCCAATCGTGATCGCGAAAGCGACACGATAGACCGAGATCGCCCGCAGGCGCAGGTTCGCCATCACCGCGAGCAGCAGCGCGACGGCAAGCCCAATCGGCACCGTGTAAAGCGTGTAGAGGACGGTGATCTTGAGCGAGTTCCGGTAACTGTCGGATGTGAGCGCATTCTTGTACTGGTCCAGCCCGACGTAGATATCGGACGTGCCGCCGAACGGATTGTCCGCATGGAGGCTGATCCAGACCGACTTGATGACCGGATAAAAGACGAAGATCGCGAAGGCGATCAGCGATGGGAGCAGGTACAGAAGCGAAATGAGCGTCGCCTGCAACTCACGCATCCGCACGGTGCCGCTCGAACGCGCACGGGAGACCGCTACACTGGGTTGCTCAGTGGCCACGCTGATTCCTTTGGATAATCGGACATTCCTCTGCATCGTTATAACACGCCGCAAACAATCGTCAAGACTCGATGCTATCACGCAATTGTGATCGGAGCGTATGCAGCGAATGAGTCAAGCGCTACCTGTCCTTTCGGGCATCTCAATTCGGCACAAAGGAACGGTGTGGCATGGTTCCTGCTTTGGCATACTCGAAAGCAATGGGACGGGCTATCGCGAAGCGGTACGGCAGCGAACGGAGGAACGGTAATGCGCTTTTTTGT